>JAAYCJ010000312.1 GCA_012729815.1 Phycisphaerae bacterium
CGGGCAGCGGACCGGCGGCCTGGCTGATCCGCGAGGTGTTGGGTGTCAAGCCGCGCCGGCCGGGTTTTGCCGAAGTGGCGATCGAACCGCATTGCGGCGATCTGGCATGGGCCAGAGGCACGGTGCCGACGCCGATGGGAACGATCAGCATTTCGTGGTCGAAAGGCAGCGATGGCGGCCTTCGGGTTGAGACGGACGTGCCGGTAGGTGTTGGCGAAGCGCGGGTGTGGATGGAAGGGTTGAAGAGCGGGCACGTGGATGGTTCGGCGGTTCCTTTGGCGTTGGACGAGAGTGGCTGTAAGGTGCTGAAGGTCGCGTCGGCGGGTAGGCACATGGTTGAGTTGGCTTGACCACTCCCCTGCTGTCAGCCCTGCAAAAGCTTCGGCGCTTCAGGCGACTACTTCGGCCAGTTCAGCAATGCGCCGACCAGTTTCTTGAGCAGTGCGAGGTCGGTCGGTTTCTTTCGAAGCGTCAGCGACCAGGTTCCATCCGGGTTGCGGATGAATTCGACGTAGGTCTGGAGGACGATCAGCAGCGTGCTCGCGAGGAGGGCCGACCCTACCACGCCGAATCGTTCCGGTGCGGGGTGGTCGGCCATGTTCGCGATGACTTCGGCACACTGCTCGTCTTCAGCGGCCAGGGCCAGGGCGATGCGGGCAAGGTCGCCGTCGGCGGGCTTGTCTTGCGAGGACGGCTGGAGGTCCGGGTGGTGGGCGAGGGCGGCGCGGAGTTCGGGCGTCAGTTCGCGGACCACGTCAGGGCGGGGCGGGCATCGGTCCGCGAGGGTCGAGGCGATGCGGATCGCGGCTGCGTCATTCAGTTGGGCGATCGTGCTGTCCATGTGGGTCTCCTTCCGCCTGCGAGTTCGATCCTCCGTCGGCCACGGTAGCCGGCGGAACCTGGTCCTCCGGAAACGCCCCGAGCCCGGCGTCTTCCCACATCGCCCGGAGTCTGGGGAAAAGGGGCTCGGGAGCGCGTCTGTAGAGTATCAGGAAGTTCCGCATGCCTTGTTCGACACCCTGTTGGTCGTGCGTAAGCCGGAAGGCGAGAATCGATTTGATTAACCAAGTGCCCGAGTCTTCGAACCGGCCCTGAAGTTCGGCCAGGATCCCCAACTGCCCACAGGTGCTGGCGGCGCCGTGCTCGTCGCCGAGCTTCTCCCAGATCGGCAGCGAGCGGCGGTACCAGGTCTCGGCGGCGGGGAAATCGCGACGCTCCTGGGCAACCATGCCCAGTTGGTGGTACGTGATGGCGGCGCCGTGCTCGTTGCCGAGCTTCTCCTTGATCTCCAGCGACCGGCGGTACCAGCTCTCGGCGGCGGCGAAATCCCGACGCTCCTCGGCGACCATACCCAGTTGGTGATAGGTCATCGTGGCACTGTGCTCGTCGCCGAGCTTCTCCTCGATCTCCAGCGACCGGTGGTACCAGCTCTCGGCGGCGGCGAAATCCCGACGCTCCTGGGCGACTATGCCCAGTTGGTGGTAGGTGCTGGCGGCGCCGTGCTCGTCGCCGAGCTTCTCCTCGATCTCCAGCGACCGGTGGTACCAGCTCTCGGCGGCGGCGAAATCCCGACGCTCCAGGGCGACCGTGCCCAGTTGGAGGTAGGTGCTCGCGGCGCCGTGCTCATCGCCGGGCTTCTCCTTGATCTCCAGCGACCGGCGGTACCACATTTCGGCGGCAGCGAAATCCCGATGCTCCTGGGCGACCCGGCCCAGTTGGTGATAGGTGAGCGCGGCACCTTGCTCGTCGCCGAGCTTCTCCGTGATCTCCAGCGAACGGCGGTACCAACTCTCGGCAGCGGCGAAATCCCGCCGCTCCAGGGCGACCGTGCCCAGTTGGAGGTAGGTGCTCGCCGCACCGCGCTCGTTGCCGAACTTCTCCTCGATCTCCAGCGACCGGCGATACCAACTCTCGGCGGCGGCGAAATCCCGACGCTCCTGGGCGACTATGCCCAGTTGGTGGTAGGTGGCGGCTTCTGTCTTCTTGTCGCCTCGTGCGGCACAGTTCTCTGCCAGCGATCCGAACAGCCGTTCGGCCTCCTTCCAGTTGCGGGTGTTCTGAGCATGGGCGGCCAGCGACTGGGTCAAGGCGGCACAATCAACGGCCATCGCCAGCCGCAGGGCCTGGTTGCGGGCGGAGTGGAGGTTGGCTTGGTGGATGTGGAACGGAAGTTGCTGCTCGTGAAGCGGGCGCGGGGCAAGGTGATCGGCAAAAGTGCCCATGACGTCAACGAAGGCGCGGGTCCAGCGGTCTCGGAGATCGGCAGCAACGGAGGGCAGGAAGGTCGAGCGGAGGTATCCGGTCAGGGCGGGATGGAGTTCGTAGATTTGTCCCTGGACGAGGTTGCGGAGCAGTCCGGCGTTGGTGAGGACATCAAGGGCGGCGCGGAGCCGCTGGTCCGTCCATTGTGGATCGACCTGCTTGGCCATGTGTTGAAGCAAGCTCGCATCGAGGAATCGTTCGTGGAGGGCCAGGCCAATCAGCAGATTGCGATCGGCCTGCGGCAGGGCTGTTTGTGCAAAGGCCAGCGTGGCATAGAGCTTCCGCTGGCTCTCGTCCTGGCCGAGGTCCAGATCGGCCAGGTTGGACCGCAGGGCCGCGGCGATGGCTTTCGCGGGCATCTCTGCGAGTTTGGGGACAATCACCCGCATGGCCAGCGGGTGGCCGTCGAGCAGGGCCATCAGCTCGACCTGATCCATGTCTTCGCGGTCCACCTTTTTGCCGAGTTGGTCGAGGATGGCTTGGCAGTACTCCCAGCGTTCCTCGCCGTCGAGGCCAGACAGGGAAACCGGACAGCGGGTTTCGCCCAGCCAGGTCTCCTCGCTTCGGCTGGTGATCAGGATTTTGGTTTGGCCGCCGTGGAGCTTTTTCAGGAGGGCCAGGAGATGGTCGCGGTCGTCGTCGGAGAGGTTGGCGGGAATCCCGGCGGCGGGAATGCCTTTGGCCACCTCAAAATTGTCCCAGACGACCAGCAGCGGATGCTCGTGGAGCGCCTTGGCCAAGGCGTCGATGCGCGTCTCGATCGGATGGGCGGCGAAGTTGGGGCCGAAGATGGGCTCGCCCATGCGGTTGATCACATAGTCGGCGCTTCGGACCTCGACGAAGCTGATCCAAAGGCACCCGTTGCCGAGGCCCTGGGTCTGGCTGAGCCAGTGGACAAAGCCGCGGGCGAGGGTGGTCTTGCCGACGCCGCCGAGGCCGTGGACGAGGATGGCCGGCCGCGGGCGGCGCAGGGCCCGCTCCAGTTCGAGGACGGCCCCGTCGCGTCCGACAAAGCCGTAGGGGTTTTCGCGGTCGGCGGCCTCTTCGGGCAGGGCTGCGGGTTTGGCCTTCTCTTTTTTGGCTGCGGCGGCGAAGGAGAAATCGTGCGGCTGCTGCTGGTAGAGGACGGGGACGAGCCAGTCGCGGAGGGGAAATCGTCCGCGTGCGCAGACCCGGCCGTCCTGGTGGAACATCCGCTGGCGACCGGCGCGGACGGCCTCGGCGACGTTGCCGGCTTCGAACAGGCGGCGGTAGAAGGCGGGCAGGAATTCCTGGGCGGCGCTGACGTAGAGGGAGTAGGCCATAGCCACGACGCTGCGGATGCCAGCCTGGAGCAAAGCGGCGGCGACGCCGGCGAAGGGATTTTTGGCCCGGCCGTCGATCATGCCGGACTGGCAGGCGTTCAGGACGACGGCGGGGATGCGGAACTCGCGGAGCAGCGGGGCGAGTTTCTCGGCTGGGACCGGGTCGGGGTCGCCGTCGGGTTTCTCGAAGACCAGTTGGCCCTGGGCGGTCAGCGCGTAGAGCGAAACCGCTGAGTGGGGATCGGCGCCGTAGGAGCCGTGGCCGTCGAAGTGGAGGATGTGGTAGAAGTTCGGCCGTTCGCGCAGGTGCTCGCACAGGCGGCCAAAGGTGGGCGGGCGAAGCACGTGGACATGGGCGGGCAGATCGCGGGTCTCGATCAGTTCGACGAGAGGCCGGGAGATGGAGCGATATCGCACGTCGCGGGCGAACGGGCGAGCGGTGACCAGGAGAATGTTGACCGCGTCGCTGGGCAAGTTTTCGGGCATCGGCTGCGGATCGGCGGTTTGGTAGACCCGCCGCTCGATCCGGCAGAGCTGGCCCAGCGGCGAGGACAAGCCGTCGTCGTGAAGGGCCTCCCACGGCCAGGCGAGCACCTGCGGGTCGCTGCTGGCGACCTGCAGGACCAGATTCTCGTGGCCGTCGCCGCAGGCGTGGTCGAGCATGACGGCGGCTTCGCGGCCGCCGAAGAGGCCGCGGAAGCAGGCCCGGCCCCAGTCCTGGAGGACGGTCTGGACCCGCTCGGCGCGTTCGGTATCCGGCGAGAACGGGTAGTCGAGAAAGTTTTCGAGGTACCACTGCAGGGGCTGGGCCAGTCCGCCATCGGGCCAGCCGGGCACCGCGACGGCGGCCGGCGAAGGCACGTCACCGGCTGGAACGGCTTTGGTGTCATCGCCAGCGCGGACGATCTGGAACCGCGGAGGATCGCTTGCCTCGATATGCTGGATCACCAACGTCGCCACAGCCGCACCTCACGCTACGTTTCCAGGTGTTCCCAACCCGCCAAAGGGCATTTTCCACCTGCGGCTGGTCGCTGTCAACTGACTCTGGCGACGATGGAGATCGCCACGCGCGAGACAATCAAGGCATCCGCTGGTCTGTCTTGCGTTTCTCGATGGCGTGACAGCAGAAGCGGCCGCAGCGAGGGCATCGGCCGATGGTGCATTTTTTCCGCGAGGCTGCGCCAAGGCGGATGCCGTACTTGCC
>JAAYCJ010000313.1 GCA_012729815.1 Phycisphaerae bacterium
CGGGCAGCGGACCGGCGGCCTGGCTGATCCGCGAGGTGTTGGGTGTCAAGCCGCGCCGGCCGGGTTTTGCCGAAGTGGCGATCGAACCGCATTGCGGCGATCTGGCATGGGCCAGAGGCACGGTGCCAACGCCGATGGGAACGGTCAGCGTTGCGTGGTCGAAAGACAGCGGCGGCGGACTTCGGCTTGAGACGGATGTGCCGGAAGGGATCGGCGAGACGCGAATCTACGCCAACTGTCCGCGGAGCGTCAGGCTTGACGGCATCTGCGCGGATGCTTCCACCGATGAAGACGGTCGCCGAGTGCTCAAGATTCAGTCAGCCGGGAAGCACGTGATCGACCTGTGCTGACGGTCCTGCCGCTGGCCCGTCCTTGTCGATTGCATGACCTCAATTCGCCTGCTCGGTCACGAACCATACGTCGATCGGCAGCGGTTCGCGGGAGAATGTCAGCGACGTCTGTTTGGACAGCGTCTCCAAAAGGTCATTCAACCTGGCGTCTCGGTCGGGGCCTTTCGGCAACCGGTAGAGATAGCTTGAGGAGTGCCGGCAATAGCCGATGAGTTCCTGGTCCTGCCGGCTCTCCGTCCGGTCAACGACGGGCCGGTCGGCGAGACGACTGAGTTCTCTAAGAAGCTCCGCCACCGTATTGGCTATTCCGTCGTGCCCACCGTCGCCCGGGTCCGGCTTGTCCGCAAAGAACTGGACGACTTGCCGGCCACGCGTTTCCGGCAGGGGTTGAAAGTTGAACCGCCCTTTCGCCACGATGACCTCTCGCTCCACGCGGCGTTTTTCGAAGCGGATGTCCCGGCCGAGTTCTTCGTGGAGTATCCGGTGCAGGGCCTCCAGCCGCTCGGCGGTTGAGCTGTTTCGACGCACGACCCAGTCGCCTGGAAGTCCAAGTTTCAACAAGGCGTCCGTTCCCTCGAATTCGTAAGTGCGCAGCCCCAGTACGGAGTCCAATGTTGACCCGATGGTTCCCGCGTCGCCGAAACACAGGCTCGCCCAACGCGCCAACCTACCGTCCCAGTGGAAGACGAACCGGTCCGGCGGCTCCGGTATGATGGAGGCCTGGTGAGCAAACTCCGCTGTGTAGTACTCCTTGCGCTCGGGAATGAACGGCGCGGTAATCCGCTTGAGAGTTTGGCCGTCCTCGAGGCGGTAGACCTGATTGAACCGCGTTCGCCAATCCGGGGCGTCGGGAGAGGCCTGCTGGGACGAGGAATTTTCACCGGAGACGATGGCGGGCAGTTGGTCGGGGAAGAAGCCTTCGGCTTGGATGGTGTTGAATTCGTCGGTCAGGACGAGCCAGGGCAGGCCGGCGGCGTTCCATTGTTTCAGAAGTTTTTCCGGTTCGGATTTGATTTGGCCGGCGACGGTGATGATGCCGTAGCGGCTTAGAATCTCCTGAAGCTGTTTCGGTTCGATGGGCGAGGCGTGGATGGTGACCAGGACGATTCGGTGTTGGCTGAGCAGTTCGCCCTGCTCGGCCAGGACTTTCATGGCGTGGCGCGAGGGGCGCTGGTTTTCGTCCCAGAAGCAGATCAGCAGGGTCTTGCCGTCGAGTTGGACCGGGGCGACGTCGAGGGTCAGGCCGTCGAGGTTCGGCAGCGGACGAGCGATCAGGGCGGCGGGGTCAACGTCGGTCCGCCGTTCGTGCGGATGCGGTTGAATGACGATCCGGATCAGGTCCGTCTCGCCGACCGTGATCTCCTTGGAACCGCCCAGATATTTGGGCCGACCGGAGTTCCTCGCCATGATTCCCAGGTAGCCCTTGCAGACGCCTTGCACGACGAAACGTCCCTGCTGATCGGTAATGATATCCTCGGTCCACCGGGGTTGCTGCGTTCCCCATAGGCTGACGGTGGCTCCCGGAACCGGATTGCCCGCATCGTCGAGCACCACGCCCGAGACCGTCTGGTCAGCCTTTTTGAGGATCGCGTCCTTGGCCTGGTATTGCAGGTCCACAGCGTCGGCGAAGTCGAGGAACAGGTGGCTGGTGCCGTAGCCGTCGCGGCTGATCTCCAGCGACGCGGTCAAGTCGTGGGGCAGCGGCGAGATTTCGTAGCGGCCGTGGGAGTCGGTGCGAAGATCGGTCAGCAACTCGCCCCACAGCGTAATCTGGGCGTCGGGCAGCGGGTTGCCTTCCTCGTCGAGCACACGACCAGCGACGGTTATGGCCGGCAGCAGTTCGATCCGCAGGTCCGTCACGTCCTTGTCGAGCCCCGGGTGGACGAAGGCGGCCAGTTTGCGGTCGGCGTATCGAACCAGCAAGTTCGGCTGATTCCAGAACGGCGAGTGACCGGGCAAGGCACACGACAGGCTGAAGTGGCCCTGGTCGTCGGTCGTGACGGATTGTCGGCCCGGCAGGGTCTCCACCACGGCCCCTTGGACCGCCCTGCCGTCTCGATCGACGACGACGCCGGTGAAGGTCCTGGGAACGGACGATCCAGAGTTGTATATCCAGCCCGAGGCCGTGACCGCGGTGATGAGCAGCATGAGTATCGCACGCATGATTGGATCTCCTGGCAACGGCTGGCGCTATTTTTCTCCGGTGACGGCGATCAGGCTCAGGACCGGGCCCACATCGTCTGAGACAAAGTCGATTGAGGCAATCGGCCGGTCGGGATGGGGGTTCTGCCACGCGTAGACGTAGAGGCCGACGCGGGACCAGCCGTTGTGGCCGGACCATCCGACGCAGGCCTGCGAGAGCTCCTTCGGCTGCCACCACTCGCCGATGGTCGTACCGTTGAGGATGGGAATGACCTGCGTATCGTCGGCGCCTTGGTAGTAGATGCGGTATTCACCGGCCTTGGGCGGTTCGAGATGCTCTTCGCCCCATTCCATCGCGTGCAGGAAGTAGAGGCGTGCCGCCTTTTGCCCTCCGACGTCGATGCCGACGATCTGTCGCGGCAGGTCGGGCCGATGCTGCGAGCTAATGAGGCGGATCTGCGACTTGCCGTCGTTCTGCGTCTGATCGACGATGTCAAACTCCACACCTCGCAGTTTCCGTCGGCCGAGGGGCAGGTTGGCCAGATCGTTGGGCGTCTGGCCGGAGGGAGGTTGGGCCAGCGGCTGATTGCAGTAGGGACGAAGATCGACGGTGAAGAACTCGCCGCTGACGATTTGCGGCATATCCGGCGTCCGGTGGGCTTCGAGCGTGCCGTCGGCGTTCAGGGTGTAGAGGAGCTTTTCGATCGCGAAAGGGTAATCGGGGTATTCGATCTCGATCCGATAGGGCCCGCCGGCACATCGAGATTCTCGCCATCGCAGTCCATGAAAGGAGTTATTCGGCCCCGCCCACATCACGCCGAGGGTACGGTCGTAGGTTCCATCCCGGCTGCGGATGTGCAGCCGTGGCGTGTCCGGCGCGGCGCCCTGCTGCGTTGAAATCCTCGTCACGCGTTCGCCGAATAGGGTCTCAAGAAAAAGAGAGAGATTCAGGTGCAGCGGTATGGGCTCGGTCTCGCCGTAGACCCTGGCCAGCAGTTCCGGTTGGTATGGTCTCTTGGCGGCGGTCAGCTTCAGGATCAGCGGATCGCCGGCTGGAATGAACGTCGGTTCGACACCTTCGCCTGAAGGTTTGACCTCGAAGCTTCCAGCCTCCGTGCGGTTCTCGGCCCAGAGGACCCATGTGTCGTCGCCAATCCTACGGCTGATCTGCCACTGGTGGATCGCCCATCGCCCGGCTGGGACTTTGCCGATTCCCTCCGTGAGCGGGACCCTTACGTGGCCCTCTTCGCCGCGCAGTTCGAGCAGGACCACGTCGAGGGGCACGCGGATCCGGCCCATGGGAATACGATCTTGGGGGATCGGCTGGATACGTATGGCGGCCCCGTCCCTGGCCGGCGCGGCGTGAAACCACTGGTCATCGACCTGGAGGTACTGAGCGACGAGGTGCTCCTTAATCCCGCCGTCAGGATCGAGCCTGATCCGGTCGGTGTGTTCGAATGGCGGCGACGTGTCATTGAAGGCGCCGTTAACGTTCCAGTCGATCAGCGTCAGGTTCCGCTGGTGCGGCCCGAGGGCGACCCGGCCGGTATACCAGCCGCCGGGATGTATCTGGATCACCTCCCTGCCTTCATGCACCGCATGGTGGACGTTCAGATGATACGGGATGGGCCCATCGGCGGAGGGAAAGACGATCCGGACCGGTCCGAACACGCACACCGGCGGATCGACCCTCCATGGTTTGATCGGCTGTTCGTCGGCGAGACTGCCGTCGGCGTCGCTATCGACATAGAGCCGGTCCGGCAATTCGTCTTTTCCGCTGCGGTCGAGGGCCAGCCACAGGCGCCCGGCTTCGACCATAGGAGTTTCCCATTGGACGAACAGCGGGTCGGGCGATGCAAACTGAGGCAAAGCAAGGCCTTGCGGAGCCTCACGAAGCGGTTGCGGTTCGATTCGGTCATAATTGCCCAGGACCTGCCACGGTTCGCGGCTGGTCTGGTAGCGGAGCCAGTGGACCTCCTGGCCGGCGGAGGACGAAACCGCCAGCAGCCCCACCACCAAGCCGATCCATCGGCGAATGTTCATGGCACGTCTCCAAAAGATGCACTTCGCCCTCTGGTAGAGTGACGAGCCCGGACGGTGGATCATTCAAAAAACGGCTGAGAACGGCGGCCAGAGCGAACCCCATGTGCCGCCATCAAGGCATCCGCTGGTCTGTCTTGCGTTTCTCGATGGCGTGACAGCAGAAGCGGCCGCAGCGAGGGCATCGGCCGATGGTGCATTTTTTCCGCGAGGCTGCGCCAAGGCGGATGCCGTACTTGCC
>JAAYCJ010000314.1 GCA_012729815.1 Phycisphaerae bacterium
GACAGCAGCAGGACCGCCATCGTGCAGCCTAGCAGCATGAACTCCAGCCACACCCGATCCCATTCCACGTTCAGGCCGTACTTGCGATTGCCCAGCGGCAGGAGGTGCGCGTAGAGCACGTAACCTCCAACCGGCAGGACCACCGCCAGCAGACATATCCACCCCATCCGCCGCCACCCGACGAACAGCAACTTCGGTGTCTGATCGGTGCCGCGGGTTCGCCACCATCCGACGGCGGCGATCAGTCCCGAGGCCAACGTCAGTGCCATGATGCCCAGCAGCAGCGCCGCCAGGCCGGCCCGTTCCGCCACGGCATATTCCGCCCGCTTGAGCGGGGTTAGATCAGGCTGGTAGTTTGGCAGCGCGGGCATCAGGATGCTCCCGATGAGCCCACTCTGGTCGATGACGTCGCGGGAAGTAAAAACCCTGCGCAGTGCATCGAAGGCCTCCGCGTCGGCGAACAGCCTTTCCTGCGCCTCGGCGGCCTGCTGCGGCCGGCTGAGTTTCTTGGCGATGCACACGTCGTGTGCGACGGCCATGTTGTGAACGGCGCGGGCGACCAGCAGTTCGATGAGCGTCGACGGTTCGGCTCCGATCTTGGCGGCGACGATCTCGACGTCTTGAATCAGCCGTTGGGCCTGCTCGGGGTCGCCTTGACCGGCCAGGTCCACTGCGTAGCCGGCGACCGCCCTGCCGGTGCTGCGGTGGAAAGCCAACTCGGGCAGCAGGACGTTGACGAGCAGGGTCGTCTGAGCGAGGTACTCGGCCATGCTGGCCGGCTGGCCCAGGATCTCCAGTCGCAGCCGCGCCATGTCCATTGCGTGCAGCGTGCAGCGCGGTTTGGGAACTGCCCTGGCGTATTCCTCCAAAGCCCGCTCGAACACCTTCGGATCGGTGATCTGGACTTCCACGCAGTGATCGGCGTAAAGCTCTCCATCGCTTCGCGTGTAGGAGATTTCGGCTGGATCGACGCCTTCCGGCAGGGCCGCGGCGGTCACGTCTTTGACCTCCACGCGGTCCGGCACAACGACCTGAGAAGACAGACGGAACAGCAAGGCGGCCTTGATCAGGTTGTAGGCGGCGTTGTCCGGCTCGATCCGCTCGCCCTGATCAAGGCGGGCGAGAACCTCCTGCAGATCGTGCAGCGTGGAGTCCTCATGCCAGCCGGCGCTATAGGGCAGGTAGTGCGAGATGTAGTAGCCATAGTAGATCGGGTTGTCCGGCCAGCGGCGCCGGATCGATTCGGCCCGTTCCAGTTCCGTCGTCGCGGCTGGGTCGCCGTGCAGGATGAACCGCTCTTCTTCGCTCAAATTGGCGTCTTCAATGGATGAACGGATCGCGGTCAGGTTCCATGTGAAGTCGGAAGAGGTCATCCCATGAACGAAATCGAGCATCCGCCCACCCGTCACCAACGATCCGGCCAACAGAAACGTGACCACGACCGCAGCCGGGACCAGGGTCAGCCGGGCCGTCCACTTGGCGGCACGTCGCCAGGCGATGCGCTTGCGGTTGGCCTGCCAGAGCAGTTCCTCGAGTTCGGCTGGGTCGCCGAGGGCCTTGACCGCCGTGGCGGCGGCTTCGTCTTCGGCATAGCCGCCGCGGCGGTACTCGTCGGCGGCGTCCTCCAGGTGGGCTTGAAGCTCTCTGGCCACATCCATCCGCAGTTCCGGGTCGATCCGCAGCCGCGCGGTCAAACGCCCGACCAATTCCTCAAAGCTGGAATTCGCCATGACTTAGCCTCCTATCAGGCACGCGTTGACCGCGGCGGAAAACTCCTTCCACTCCGCCGTCCGGTGGGCCAGTTCGGCCAGGCCCTTGCCGGTAATGGAGTAGTATTTTCGCGGCCGACCCGCCCCCGGTCCGGAGGCCCCGTCCTGCCATTTGGAGGTGACCAGCCCGTCGGCTTCGAGGCGGTGCAGGGCCGGATACAGCGTGCCTTCACGCCACTCGAACCGCCCGTTGGTCCGGGCGTTGACCACCCGCACGATCTCATACCCGTACATCGGCCGGTCCTTGAGCATGGCCAGCACAATCGGCACCACCGTCCCCTTGATCAGATCCTGCCAGATGTTCATCCCAGAAACTCCTATCCCGTGAGATCAGCCTTCTCCACTATACATCGGACTCCGAGGTATCCAGAGGCCAGTATACCTAGGAATCCAAGGCATGTCAATTGCGTGTTGGTTTTTGAGTCTCAGCGTGCCAGAGGTCATGGGCAACCACCGCGAAATCGAAAAAACCTTGGCAGGAACCTTGACATTTCGGGCCGACTATGATTCCATTGGTGATCCGAACGGATGGGCAGGTAGCTCAGTCGGTAGAGCACGGCACTGAAAATGCCGGTGTCGGCGGTTCAATTCCGCCCCTGCCCATTTCTTTTTGCGCCTCGCCCACTTTTTTGACTACCTTTCCGAGATATCCTATACTACCAGTAATGCCTGAGTTGAGAGCACGAGCACGGATATCCTGCCTGATAGTCGCCCACTGACGCTTATACTGCATGGCTACCAGAGGGCGAGCCAAGCCATCGAAGGCCCCTGTCCGCGTGGGCTGGCCAAAGCAACAGCTACCATCGCGGCGGAAGGAGAGTTGAGTATGTTCGGTATCGCCAGAGCCCCGTTCGAGAGTCGCCGGTTGTCGCCGACGGGTCGATCCAGGCTGCTGCCCACCGGACACGATGGGAAAAGGACGATCGCGGGACGATCGTTCTACCACGGTCTGGCTTCGGTGGCCAGCGTGCTGATCCTGACGACACCGCTCTCGGCCCCGTCGGTGCACTCTCCAAGCCAAGGTGTGACCGCGCCAGCATCCTCGGCTGAGGCGACCGTCGAGCCATCGATGATCGCCCCGGCCGAGGATCCCGTCACCCTGCTGGAACGGGGCCTGGCGTGGCACGACGCGAACGTCCGCGATTACCAGGGCGTGTTTGCCTATCGCGAGCAGAAGGACGGGCAACTGGGCGAGCCGGTAGCGTGCCGGTTCCGGTTCCGTCTCGAACCGTTCAGTCTTTACATGGAGTGGATATACGGCGCAGGCCGAGTGGACAAGCTGTTGTACGTCGAAGGACAGAATGACGGCAAGATGATCGTTCATCCCACCGGCCTCATCGGTCTGGTCGTCCCATCGGCCGCGGTGCACCCAGACGGGAAAGAGGCGAGAAAAAGCTCCTCGCACTCGATCACCGAATTTGGCCTGCGGACGGTCCTGGCCAAGGTACTACGCAGCTTTCGCGAGGCCGCCGAGGAGGACAGTTCCACATACAGGCGCCTCGGCCTGCGCCGTCTTGACAACCGGGAAGTCCTGACGCTGACCAAGACCGACGGTTCGGGCACGCTGACGGTCGACCTGGACCCGCAGACGCTGCTGCCGGTCCGCACGGTCAAGCATGACGCCGACGGGCAGCTCTTCTCGATCTACGAGTTCAAGGAACTGCGGTTCAACCAGGGCGTCGACGAGAGCGCCTTCGCCCGCGAATCATGCGGGCTTTGACAGCATATACGAGCGGCAGAGCCATTGCCTCAGGGCAATCGGGCCGCACAGCCCCCGGTCGCCCTGCGATTCAAACCGAATCAGTCTCACTGATCCGCTCCTTTCTCAAATCGGGTCTTCCCTGCGGGTTCAAGCAACCGCACCCCTCTGGGCCGATAGTATAATAGAGGGAAGGAGTTGTGACGGTGAAACTGCCCCTTATCGGTAAGAGTGGCGAACTCGTGCGAATACTGGTCCTGATCGGACTGCTGGTGGTCATCTCGCCGGTGGTCCTGACGCTTTTCTACACCACCAGGACCATTTACCAGTTGCTGGGCGAGAACCGCGAGCTCAAGCAGGCGATCACCAACCTGACCGAGGAGAGCCAGATCGGCTACGCCAAGGTCCTCTCGCAGGAGACGACCGATGGGCGGCTGTGGACGCGGCTGCTGTTTGTCGAGACCGACCGGACGGACCCGACTCAGCGGATACTGGAGAAGGAATACCGGATCGAGGGCGACGTGGTCCACTTCGACGCCCTGATCGTCAAGTTCGACGACCGGATCGTCATGGACGGCAAGGAACGGGCGATCTACCTGTGGCGGCGGATCTACGGCGAGCACACCAAGCCCGAAGACGGCCTGCCCATCGAGACCGAAGGGGCCGAGCCGCAGCGGTACGCCGACATCGGCGCGAAGCTCTCGCTGCGCGACCGGAAGCTGTTCTGGTCCGAGATCTGGGATCTCTCGAACGACCTGGACCGCCTCAAGGAAGCCGGCGTGCATGCGATCTACGGCAACGTCAACTACCGCAAGCTGCGGCCCGGGCTGATCTACGTGTTCAAGATCAACCCGACCGGCGGGCTTTACTCCGAGATCGTGCCCGACCTATAATGCCCCCTTTCGTTCCGGCGGCAACGCAAACCCTTAAGAGCGGGCACGAGCGATGGCGATGTTGTTGTTTCTGCTTCAGGCGGCGGCGGTCTCGCTGTCCGGCGTCCTGGCGCCCGGTCCGGTGACCGCAGCCACGATCGCGGCTGGGACACGCTCGCGGCACGCGGGGATTCTGGTCGCGCTGGGCCACGGCGTCGTCGAGTTCCCGCTAATGCTGCTGATCCTGCTGGGCGTCGGCGCGGTCTTCAAGCACGAGGGCGTCAAGATCGCCATCGGCCTGGTGGGCGGAGGCTTCCTGATCCACCTGGGCATCCAGATGATCCGAGACCTCCGGAAGATCGGCGACGCGTCGTATCAGCCGGCGGCCCGCGGAGCGGTCTGGACGGGAATCCTCCTTTCCGGAGGCAATCCGTATTTTCTGTTGTGGTGGGCCACGGTCGGCTTGGCCCTGGCGACCAAGGCGTCGGAGTTCGGCGTGCTTGCGTTCGCCTTGTTCGCTCTGGTCCACTGGCTCTGCGACCTGGTGTGGCTGGAAG
This sequence comes from Phycisphaerae bacterium, assembly GCA_012729815.1. Classification (NCBI taxonomy): domain Bacteria; kingdom Pseudomonadati; phylum Planctomycetota; class Phycisphaerae; species Phycisphaerae bacterium. The sequence continues at coordinate 4,898 of JAAYCJ010000314.1, forward strand.
TCCTTTCGTGGACGAGCTTTCGCGGCTCCAAGCTGTTCAGCGGCCGAGTCCAGCGGATTGTTTTGATCCTCTGCGCCGGCACCATGTTGTTCTTTGGCGGATTCTTCATCCATGACGCCGTCTCCAAACTCCTGTCGTTCCGATAGTTCGCCAACAACCTTGACACAGGCCGAAGCCGTGGTAACATGAGGCACGGTCAGGGAAGAGCCTGATGCTGGCTTGAGGCTCTGGCCGGCAACGGGCGGAAAAGGCAGCAACATCCGGGTGTGGACTTTGTACACATCCATTCTGGCAAGGGGCGAAATATGGGAATCACCGGGATCAGGAAGGCAGGCAACAGGACGGCGGTTCAGCGGTTGTGCCGGAACCATCCGAAAATGCCGGCCGAGTGGATCTGCGTCGCGTGCAGGAGCATGTTCTGCAACGGCTGCGTCGAGCTTCGATCCTATTCGGGCGCGAGCCTGGAGATGTGTCCCGTGTGCGGTCGGCGCTGCCTATCATTGGCCGACGTGCCGAAGATCAAAGCGAGGAAACCGGCGGTCCTCCCGGCCAGACCGTTCGCCCAGGAGTTGGCGGCGGCGTTGGCGTACCCGCTTCGCCTTCGGAATCTGCCGTTTCTATTCGGCTATCCGCTGATCTGGCTGATCGTCAGCGTGTTCGTCGCCGGATCGGTCTATGACCTGTCGATCGCCGCGATCGGAGCTCTGGCCGCCGTGGTGTTCGGCGGTTATATCTGCCTGCTCCTGCTGAACATTCTCTACGACTCGGCCCACGGCCGCGACAACCCGGTCGATCTGCCGGACCTGACGGAGATCGGGTCGGTGCTCAGTTCGCTGGTATGGTTCGCGTGGGCGACGGCGGTCTGCCTGGCCCCAGCCGCCGCCTACTACCTGGCCGTGGCCGGCGTGCAGGGCTACGACGACCCGCTGATCTACCTTTTGGCCGGAGCGGGTTTCCTGTACCTGCCGATGGCCCTGCTGGCGGTGGTGGTCCGCGAGTCGCCGATGGCGCTGCAGCCGGGTCGGGTTTTTGCGGCCATCGCCAAGGCGCCGGGCGAATACGCCGTGACGGCTGCGATGATGCTGGCGGCGATGGTGCTGCTGGCCCTGGCGATCTGGGCGACAGTCACGTCGGTGGTCTACGCGCTTCCGCTGCTGCTGGTGCACTTCCACCTGGTGATGACAACGATGCGGCTGACCGGCCGGCTCTACGTGGCCAAACGCGACCAGTTCGCCTGGTTTAATGAGGAGTAGGGCTCCACTCCATTGGTGCTCCATCGCCCGCGAATAGACCTTTTGTCCAGCCCTCCAACTGGTTAGAATGCCATCATTTCCGGAGCGGCGGCCCAGCCGGACGGATCGGTTCGGGCCGGGGTGCACCTTGAGTTTGGGAGTCCATCATGGCCGAACCGATCGTCATTGTCTGGGACTGCGGATCGACGAACATTCGGGCGGTGGCCATCGACGCCGCGGGCAAGATTCTCGCTGAGGCCCGGGCCGACAACGGCACCGTCACTCAACCCGACAGCCCGTCCGACTGGCGGATATGGGACGTCGAGAGAATCCACAGCGATCTGTGCCGCCTGACCGCCGAGGTCGCCGCCAGGATCGACCGAAGCCGCATCAAGGCCCTGACCATCACCACGTGGGGCGCCGACGGCACGGTCGTGGCGGAGGACGGGACTCTGGCCTATCCGCTGATCAGTTGGCAATGCCCGCGCACCAACGGCCCGGCGGAGGAAATCCGCAACAGAATCAGTCCGGACGAAATCTTCGCCCGCACCGGCTATCAGATCATCCCGTTCAACACGATCTTCAAGGCCATGTGGATCCGCCGCAACGCTCCGCAGGCGTGGCAAAAGGGCCACAAGTTCCTGATGGTTTCCGGCATCCTCAGCCAGCGATTGACCGGCGAGTTCAGCATCGATCCGACCATGGCCGGCACCTCGATGGCCTTCGACGCCCAGACCCGCGCGTGGGACCGCAAGATGCTCGAAATCGCGGGCGTCGACGAGGCGATCTTTCCGCGGATGGTCGAACCCGGCCAGGTGATCGGGCAGCTTCGGCCCGACCAGGCCCAAAAGTGCAACCTGCCCGCGGGCCTGCCGGTGACCGCAGCCGGCCACGACACCCAGTTCGCCCTCTACGGTTCCGGCGCCGAGTTGGACCAGGCGGTGCTCTCGTCGGGCACGTGGGAAATCCTGATGATCCGCACTCAGGCGTTCCGCCCGACCGCTGAGGCGTTCAACGCGGGCATTCTCATCGAGCAGGACGCGTCCAAGGGGCTGGTCAATCCGCAGTTTCTGATGATGGCCTCCGGCGCGCTGGAGTGGTTGATCCGCCACCTCTGGCCGGCTGAAGGAGAAAAGGTCAGCTACGATCGGATCGTCGGCGAGGCCGGCAAGATCGCCGCCGGCGCCGAAGGCCTGGTGTTCCTGCCGAGCTTCGTGCCGTCGACCGGGCCGGCGTCGCACTACGGCACGCCCGGTTCGCTGATCGGTTTGCAGCTTGCCGCCACCCGCGGCCACATCTACCGGGCTGCGCTGGAAGGGTTGGCCATGCAGCTTCGGCACGCGTTGGACCTGTTCGCCCAGACGGTGGGCTTCGAGGCCCGCGGAATCGCCCTGGTCGGCGGCGGGTCGAAGAACGCGTTGTGGAACCAGATTCGGGCCGACGTGACCGGGCTGCCGGTGGTCGTGACCGAGCACAAGGAGGCGACCGTCTTGGGCGCAGCGATGTTCGCCCTCGTCGGAACCGGCCATTTCGGTTCGATCGAACAGGCCCGCGAAACGATCGCGGTCGGCAAGTCGGTGATCGAGCCGGGCCGCGACCGCGAGGCCTACCAGGGCCTCTATAACCGGTATCGAAAACTGAACGAAGCCGTCGGACCGGCGTATAAGGCATAGAGCCCGACTACGGAAGGCTGCATCATGAACCCGACCGTCATCCTGGCCAACGTTCTGGGCGTCGCCGGCCTGCTGGTGGCCCTGCGGTTTCTGGTCTGGCCGGGCAGAATCCCAGCCGGCTTGGAGTCCATGCCCGAGGTGGTCCGGCGGTTTCGCCGGCTTCTGCTTCGACGGCGGATCAACGCCGCCCTCATGGCCGCCACCGCCCTGCTGTTCCTGGTCGGCATGAATTTCTTCGACCGGCTGAGCCATCGGGCCAACGCGGCGATCTGGATGGCGATCCTGAGCCTGCTCGCGATCGTGTTCATCCTCGCCCTGCTCGATCTGAGCACGCTGCGGCGGATCCGGTTGATCCTCCAGAGCCAGCTTGACGACCGGATCAAGTCGCTCTTTCAACAACGCCGGGAAGGCGAGGACCAGGACCATGCGGATCCCTAAGTCCCGCAACGGACGAATCACGCTGACCGTGCTGGTGCTGTTCGTTCTGACGGTTGCCGGCGTGCTGGCGGCCCTGACGATCGGCGAATACACCGGCGAAGGCGTCATCAGGGTCGCCATCAACGGCCGGACCTTCACCGCCGAAATCGCCGATGCGCCGGAGACGCTGAAGCTCGGGTTGATGTTCCGCAACTCGCTGCCGGAGCGCCACGGCATGCTCTTTGTCTTTCCCGACGCCGCCCCTCGGGCGTTCTGGATGAAGAACACCCTGATCCCGCTGGATATCATCTTCATCGGCGCCGACCGCAGGATCCTGAACGTCGAGACGCTCCAGGCGCAAAGCGAAAAGCGGGCCTACTCGGCCGGTCCGGCCCGTTATACCCTCGAACTGGCCGCCCGGTCGGCCCAGCGTTACGGCCTGGAACCCGGCATGCCGGTCGAATTCGACCTGCCCGAACGGCTGCATTCATCCAAGGAGCAACCGTGACCGACCATCCGACACCCGCCGTCATTCCCCGCCAGGTCCCCGAAGGCACCGTTCCGCTGATCGCGGTTGAAGGCGACGCCCGCGACTGTGGCCGGCAATACGCCGAAATCGTCATGCGCGACTACCCCGGTTACCGCCGCTACTTCGATATCAACTGGCAATTCCGCCGGTCGCTGCCGCAGGTTCGCAAGCTCTTCGAGCGTCGGGCGCCGTACATGATCGACGTACTGCTGGGCCTGACCGACGCCGCCGGTCCGCCCCTTTCCAACGCAACAGAGCCCAAGCCGCAAACCGGCTGCACGTCGTTCGGCGTCTCCGGCCGATGCACCCTCGACGGCCAGCCGATCAGCGGTCAGACCAAGGATACCGTGCTCGAAAGCGCGATGCTCTACGTCGTGCTGCGAATGCGGATCAACTCCGGGCCGACCATTCTGACGCTCGCGTATCCCGGCGAGATCGTCGGCTACGGGTTCTGGTCGACCGGCATGAGCCTGTTCCGCAACAGCCTGCACTCCAAGGCGGACAGCCCGAGCGGCCTGACCCTCGAACAGTGGGCGCCGCTGGCGCTGGCCGGATCCTCGGTCGATGAGGCGGTCGAACTGGCCCGCGAACACGGATTGGCCGGCGCCGGCAATTGCCTGATCGCCGATCCAGACGGACAGAGCCTCTCGATCGAGTTCAACGCGGGCGGGATCGGCATCGTCCCAGCCAGAGACGGCATCGCCACCCACGCCAACCATCCGGAGGCCGAGCCGACCGCGCCGTACGAACACTACGCCGACCCGGTCGAACGCGGGAACTCCCGCTATCGAATGCACGGCCTGTGGGAACTGCTGAACGCGGAACGCGGCCGGCTGACGCCGCAGCGGGCGATGATGGCCCTGGCCGACCACCGCCACTATCCGCGCGGCATCTGCCGGCACCTGGTCGGCGATCGCACCGACCGCTGCACCACCGCCGCCGTGGTCGCCGAACCGACCCGCGGGCGGCTGCACGTCGTGCGCAGCCAGCCGTGCTGCAATTGGCCCGTCACGTACACCCTCTGACAGGAGCCGATCGGATGAACGCCACGCTCATGATCGCCCTGCTGCTGAGCTCTCCCGCAATCCACAGCCGCCAGACGGCCGGCTCCGCCGCCGATACGATCGACTACCTCGGCTGGAAGAACTGCCACCGCCTGGCCAACGACCGGGCGGAGTTGATCGTCGTCCCGCAGATCGGCCGGGCCGCCGTCTTTCGCCTCAAGGACGGGCCAAATGCCTTCTGGTTCGACGAGAAGAGCGGCGGCCGGACCCGCACCGTCACCGATCCTTACATCAACTTCGGCGGCCTCTACACCTGGCTGGCGCCCGAGAAGCACTGGTCGTCCACGCCTCAGCAAGCAGCGGGCAACGGTTTCTTCCCGCCGCTCGATTGTCTGCCGCACCAGGTCAAACAGGCCGGTCCGCGAAGCGTCACCATCGCCTGCCGCGACGAGGGCAAATACAATCTGACGATCGAGAAGACCTATCGCCTGGACGAAAAGCAGCCGTGCTTCCACTACACGGTGACTCTCGCCAACCACAACGCCGTTCCCGTTCGCTGGTCGGTATGGAATCTGGCCGGTGCGAGGGCGGAGGGCAAGGTCGTCTTCGAAGCTCCCGGCGGCGTCGGCAGTTTCAAGTACATCATGAACGCGGAAGGCTCGCCCGAGCACTACCAGACCCACACGCGGTTCGCCGGCCCGCTGGCCGTGGTCGATTTCGCCGCCCGCGGCCGCCGCAACAACGCCTACGTGCCTCCGGCCGGGCGGTTCTGCGCCCACGCGATGCCCGATGCCTGGCTGGTCCGCACCTTCCCCACCCCCAAACCAACCGAGCTGTTCACCGACAACCATTCCCAGATCGAACTCTGGGTCGACGGCGATTTCCGCGAGATCGAGATCGTCTCGCCCGAATCGAAGATCGAGCCCGGCGAGTCGTTGTCGTGGACCGAGACGTTCACGCTCGTACCGATTGCCGATCTCGCATGTCCCGACGATCCGGATCAGCTTCCCGCCGCCGTCGCGAGACTCCTGGACCGTTGCCCGTCGCCGCCGAACGCCGCGCCGTAATCAGCCGAATCGAGGTGGCATCGTCGGGCGCCTCCTGCTAGACTGACGCGAAAGCAAACCGTTTGACCGTTTGAGGAGCCGTTCATGGCCAAACGCATCGCACTGCCCGTTCTGATCTGCGGCCTGCTGATCGGATGCGCCCAGCCGCAACGCCACAGCCTCGAAACCGTCAGCCGCTACGATCGCGGCCGGGCTCGCGGCGTCGTCCGCACCGATTACCTCGGCTGGGACAACTGCTACAAGATCACCAACGGTCAGGCCGAGGTCGTCATCGTGCCGGCCATCGGACGGGCCGCCTCGTTCCGGTTCCACCAGGGCGAGAACGTCTTCCTGTTCTACGAGAAGCACGGCGGCCGGCTCCGGGACGAACTGAGCCAGTACACGAACTTCGGCGGCCTCTACACCTGGCTGGCCCCTCAGGTCCACTGGTCCAAGACCGAAGACCAACAGCGCTGCCGGGTCGGCATGGCCACGCCGTTTGACGGGCTGGACTCCGAGGTCGTGGCGATCGACCACTACAGCGTCACCATCGCCCGCCGCGACAGCGGCACCTACGGCCTGACGATGGAGAAGACCTACACGCTCGATCCCGTCAAGCCGCAGCTTACCTACCGCGTCCGCGTGTTCAACGACAATCCGGTGCCCGTGCGGTGGTCGGTGTGGAACCTGATCGCCCCGCGTCCGGAGGGCAAGGTCGTCGTGGAGGCGCCCAACGGATGGGACGATTTCCACTTCCTGTTCAGAACCGAGGACTCAGCCCAGAAGTTCCGGCCGTACGTCGGCTTCGTCGACGGCCTGGCCGTCATGAACTTCGACGCCATGGACCTCAAGGAGCGAAAGGCCTTCATCCACCCCGCCGGCCGCTACGTCGCCCACGCCATGAGAGACGTCTGGCTGCTCCGCACGTTCCTCCCGCCGGCGCCGGGCATGCTGTTCACCGACAACGACTCGCAGATCGAGATCTGGGCCGACACGCCGTTCTTCGAGATCGAAACCCTCTCACCGGAAGTCCTGATCTACCCCGGTAGCGAATACGAGTGGCAGGAGGTCCTCACCCTCCATCCGACCGGCCGGACCCCGTTCCCGAGCAGTCCGTGGAAACTCCGGAAAGTCATCGAGGAGATACTGCCGAAGGAACCGTTCATCCCGGAACCGCCGGCGGCCACCCAACCGGCCAAGCCCAAACGAAAGTCCAAAGGCGACGTGGCCGGGACCATCTGACAGCCGGCGGCCGCCTAGAGCATCCGCAGCCAGCGGCCCACCGTCTTGACCGGGGCCAGAGCCGTCGCGATCGCCTGCGAGAGCCGGCCCGCCGTCATCCGCCGGCGCAGTTCGAGGAACTTCTCGTTGTCCGGGTCGCACTGCAGGCCTCGCCGCACCACGCGCTTGGCCTCGTCCCAGTTACCGGCCGCCATCTCGGCGACGGCCAGCTTGTGCATGGCCGGCAGGTACGTCCCATCCGCCTCCAGCGCCTTGTGACAATAAACGATGCCCTCGGCGTGGTCGTCCTGCATGAACCGGCAGACCGCCAGGTTGTGCAGAATCTCCGGCTGGTACGGCATCATGACCGCCAGCCGTTCGAGGTAGGTCTGGGCCGACCGCGCGTCTTCCAGGTGGACGCAAACCTCAGCCAGTTCCATCAGCACGTCCGGCTGCTCGTCGTCCAGGTCGATCAGGATCTCGAGCTGCTCGCGGGCCATGTCCCAGCGTTCCACCGCGGCGTAGGCTCGGGCCAGTTCGCGGCGGGCCTGTTCGCACTCGGGCTTCTGCTCGACCACCATCCGGTAATGCTCGATGGCCGTCTGGTACTCGCCCTGTTGAAGAGCCAGCGAGCCCACGCGGGCCAAAGCCGCGGCGTTGGCCGGGTCCAGTTCCAGAATGCGGTGCAGCTTCTCGATCGCCGCCTGCGTCTCGCCCATCTCCAGTTGCAGGTGGCTGAGCTGCAGCAACGCGTCCGTATTCTTCGGTTCCTGGCGAAGCTCTTCGAGGAGCAATTCCTTGGCCTTGGCCAGGTCGCCCATCCGCCAGTGGCACTCGGCTTCGCGCTGGCGGATCTGCGGATACTGCGAGTTGAGCTCCGCGGCCCGGCCGAAGCAGTACAGCGCCTTCTGGTAGTTGGACCGGGCCAAGTGCGAGACGCCCAGGTTGTAGTAACAGATCGGGCACTCGTCTGAGATCTGCCGGGCCGTGTAGAACATCTCCTCGGCTTTTTCGTGTTCGCCGCGGGCGGCGTAGATGAAGATCCGGTGGCAATACGCCCCTTCGTGCGACGGATCGATCTGCTCAAGCTGCTCGAAACACCGCAGCGCCTCCGCGTGCCGACCCAGACGGGCATGGTCGATCCCCAGATTCGTCAGCGCCTCGATGTTCGACGGCTCCATGTCCACCGCCTGCTGGTAGGCCGCCAGGGCCTGCTCGTAGCGGCGAAGCTCGTCCAGCAGCTTGCCCCGCGAAATCTGCCAGTTCGCGTTGTACGGGTTGATCCGGACCGCCGCCTCCATCTCCCGCAGGGCTTCTTCCCAGCGGTGGGCCTCGAGCAGTTCATTGGCCCGTTCGGCACGGCTCTCCGCTTCGAACCAGTCGTTTCCGATTTCGTGCAACATGACCGACGACCTCTCTTCGTTTCCCCGGTAACCGCAGTCCTTCCCGAACTACTCATCGGGGAAAAAGGGGGACCACTGAAGTAAACGAAGTTGCCAGCACGAACGGCCCCGTTCTTATCGGAATCGCCGCCGTTTAAAGCGGTCGAATCGGCCTTCGCAGGCGATGAACGGGGCTTGACTCCCCCCGGTGGGCCTGATAGGGTTGGTCGCCGTTTGGATGGCTTGGCCGTGCCCGGTGAAGGCCGGCGTCTCCGGGTCCGATAACCCGGACACGACGGATCGAGAGGAACCGGAACCCTTTGAACGCGGAGCCAACATGTTGATTTCACGCTCAGACAAACCGATCCTGACCCTGAACCAACCCTGGGAACGCGGCGGAACCGCCTGTGCGGTCGGCGCCTTTCTCGAAGACGACCAGCGGTCGATCCGGCTGTATTATCTGGTCTACTTCGAAAATGACATGCGCCGGAACGTCCTGTGCATGGCCCGCACCGCCGATCTGCGCACCTGGGAAAAACCCGACTGCGGCGATGGAACCAACGTCGTCATGCGAAGCTGCGGCAACACCATGGGTTGGGGGATTTTCATGCCCTCTCGGATCCTCCAGGGCTGTGACGACCCGGACGTCAACCGCCAGTGGAAGATGCTCTACTGGGAGCGGCCCGACACCAAACGCCCTCCCGGCTACTGCCTGGCCACCAGCCCGGACGGCCTGCGATGGACCCCCCTGTTCGATCAGCCGGTCATCACAGGGGCCAACGACGCCGGTTCGATGATCGACGCCCGCGACGACGTGCCCAGCCCCGTCGAGAACGTGACCATGCTGATCTACCAGCAGACCTGGAAGTACAACCCGCAGTTGCCGCGGGACCGCGACAACCTGTCGGCCATGCATCGAATGATCTCGATCTGGCGGGCGTCGAGCATCCACGGTTCATGGACCGGTCCGATCGCCATTCTCGAACCCGACCGCCTCGACCCGCCCGACGTGCAGTTCTACTGGCTCACCCCCTTCCGCGCCGGCC
>JAAYCJ010000315.1 GCA_012729815.1 Phycisphaerae bacterium
CCGCGATCCTCAAGGTGACGTTTTCGCCGGCAAGGGCTGATTTGGCGTAGATCAGCCGCGCGTACTGGCCGGTCTGGAGAACCTCGACCATGATCGGACGGGGAGCCCCGCCCGTCGACTGCATCGACTCGATGCGGGCATCCTGGATGCACGAAGCGGCCAGGCCGCTGAACCGAAAGTCCGCCGACCCGTCGAGCAGCTTGACGCCCGCGAACTCGGCGCCGCCGGCGATCCGGTTGATGCTGGAAAGGATCGAGTCGACCTCGAGCTGTTTGGCTTCGACCTCCTCATCGCCCAGTCCGGCCCGGTTGGCCGTCGAAACCACCATGTCCTGCAGTTCGACCAGGAGGTTGGAGATTTCCGTGAGGGCGCCTTCGGCGGTGGCGACAACCTGCGAGGCCCGCTGGCCGTTGGCGATGGCCGCCTGGAGCGACGCCTTCTCGCCCCGCAGCACTTCCGAGGCGATAAGGCCGGCTGGATCGTCCGAGGCGCGGTTGATCCGCAGCCCTGTACTGAGTCGTTCCAGGGACTTGTTCGACGCGGCCAGTTGCGTGTTGAGCACCCTGGCCGCGATCATCGAAGTCACGTTCGTGATCCTGCACACAGGCTCTGATCCTGGTTCTGTGCGCTTGGCTGCGTATCTTCTGATTCTTCGACCGGTTTGGCGCGAGCCGTAAGCTGCGAAACGGCCGGCACCCCGATAAAAGCCTCTCTGACGCCGTCGCTTGACAGTCCGTGCGCCGCCATCGTATGATCAAATAAAGTCAGTCTTGTTGATTAACAGCTTGAAGCTCAGGTGGATTGCGGCAGTGGCCAAACTCGTTTGCTCCAAATCGCGGTTGCGCGGACAGGTCGGTATTCCCGGGTCGAAGTCGCATACGATCCGGGCGGTGGTGTTCGGCTCGCTGGCCGACGGCCGGACGATCATCCGCCGGCCACTGGTCAGCCTCGACGCCCGGTCCGCCGCTGCGTGTTATCGGACCTTCGGAGCCCAGATCGACCTGAACGCCGGATCGGCAGACGAGCCGGTGTGGCGAATTGAGGGGCTGGCGGGCCAGCCGAGACTGCCCGAAAACGTCATCGACGTCGGCAACTCCGGCACCACCTTACGAATGGCTTTGGGCACAGCCAGCCTGCTGGACCGCGGCGCCGCGGTCTTCACCGGTGACGATCAGATTCGCCGCCGGACCGCCGGACCGCTGCTGCGGAGCCTCAACGACCTGGGCGGCCGGGCCTTCAGCACCCGCGGCAACGACCTGGCGCCCTACGTGGTGTCCGGCCCGCTGACCGGCGGCAAGACCGAGATCCAAGCCGTTTCCAGTCAGTACCTCTCGTCGCTGCTGGCCTGCTGTCCGCTGGCCTCGGGCGACAGCGAGATCACAGTAACGCTGCTCAATGAAAAGCCGTACGTCGAGATGACCCTCTGGTGGCTGGAGACGCTGGGCCTTCGTTACGAGAACCAGGATTTCAAACGCTTCCGCATTCCCGGCGGTCAGCGGATCAGCGGATTCGAGATTGCGGTGCCCGGCGATTTCTCATCCGCGACGTTCTTCCTGTGCGCCGCCGCCCTGGCCGGTGACGAGGTCCGCCTGACCGGACTCGATATGAGCGACACGCAGGGCGACAAAGCCGTGATCGACTACTTACGTCAGATGGGAGCCTCGATCGACATCGACAAGGACACCATCATCGTCCGCCAGGCCAAGCTTCATGGCGCGCGGATCGACCTGAACGCCACGCCTGACGCCCTGCCGGCGATGGCGGTGACCGCCTGTTTCGCCGAAGGGCCCACGCATCTGGCCAACGTCCCGCAGGCAAGGATGAAAGAGACCGACCGGATCGCCGTGATGACGCGGGAGTTGACCAAGCTGGGCGCCAAGGTCGAGGAACTGCCCGACGGGCTGATCGTCCATTCCAGCCGGCTTCGCGGCGGCTTGGTTGATGGCCACGGCGACCATCGCGTGGTCATGGCCCTGGCGATGGCCGGGCTGGTGACCGACGAGCCGGTCGAGATCGAAGGCAGCGAAGCCGCGGCGGTCACCTTCCCCGACTTCGTCCGCCTCATGACCGACCTCGGCGCCGCCCTTCGCGAGACCGCCTGAGCGCGATGCTTCCGCTCTGCAAAAGCCGCGACTGTGAGGGAGCCGGCTTTCCTACGAACCGCGAAGCCCCCGTTCACACCAAAACTCTCCGTGCCTCTTCCGGCGATAGTACGCCCGGTGAACGTCCTCAACCGTCGGATCGATGACCTTCTCCGGCGGATGGTGCAGGTGCAGCGTCAGCGCCCGCTCAGCGATGCACCGTCCGCGAAAGCCCGCCAACTGAAGCCGCAGGCCCAGGTCCTGATCCTCCCAACCCCATCGATCGAACGCCTCGTCGAACCCGTTGACCTTCTCGAACATCTCGCGCGGCATCGAACAGTGCCCGCTGGCGAATCGCACCCGCCGGAATCGTCCTTCCGTCGGACAGATCCGCGACAGCCACGAGGCCCGGCGGAACTTCCGGGCCGCCTTCGCCATGTCCGCCAGCCCGCGATCAAGCACGTCCTGGCCGAGTGTCTGCGGCAGGGCCGTACAACCGATAGACTCTTGCGAAACGCCCGTCGTCTGCTCCTGGCCCAGGCGAATGGTGTTGCCGACGATCCATCGCCGCTCGTCCGCCGCTTCCAGATGCCGCTCGATGACATCCGGAAACAGCACGAGGTCGCCGTCGAAGAAGAACAGGTAATCCCCGCTGGCATGCCGGACGCCCTGGTTGCGATTGGCGGATCGGGAACCTCGGTGCCCTGTTCGAGCATGCATGATGTTCAGCGGCGACGATCGGATGAAGGCCTCGATCGACTCGACGTGCCCAGCGTCCGACCCGTCGTCGGCCACCACCACCTCGTCCGGCGGCACCGTCTGGGCCTCGATCGAGGCCAGGCAATTGCGCAGAAACTCCGAACGATTGTACGTCGTGACGATGACCGAAATGCTGCCGACCGAATGCGCCATCACACCTGCCGAACCGGCGTTCCAAAGTCGCCATTATAACGCCGCCCGGCGACGTGACCAGCCCCCGACTCGACCAACTGCACCCGCAACTACTGCACCGGCTTGACCGCGCCGGTGCTGGAACTGGGCGTGCTCATCGCTGAGGAACCGACGTAGCCCCAACCCAATTCCTCTTCCGAGATTTCGTGCGAGAACTGCTCGCCGAACTCGCTGAAGCTGAACAGCGAGAACGCCCGCTGGCTGTTGTAGTCCACCACCCGCAGGTCGTCGGTCTCGTGGAAGTCCTCGCAGACCATGTCGAAGTGATTCCCGTAGCGCCGCCGGACCTTCTCGACGTCCAGCTCGAACCCCATGAACTTCGCGATCCCCTTGGCGGTCAATCGCCGGATCACTTGCGGATCGGTCAATGACTCGCAGTTGGTGACGATCACGATCGGGCCCGAACCGGTAAACAGAATCGCAGCCTTCATCGCACCACACTCCCGGCCTTCGGCCTCACAAGAATACCCCTGGATAAAGGTATTATATCACAGCCGAAAACCGGATGCAACCCGCCGCCAAAACGCCTTCGCCGCCGTGGCCACACCGTGGTTCTGCGAAAACCACGGGCAGACAAGCTGTCTCATTGGGGCTTCAGCACTCCTCACCTCAGTCCGCTGGAACGCAGCGGGTGCGGGCCCATTCCCGAAGGGCGTCGACGTGCTCAGCCATCGTCACCGACAGCGGCGGCGACGTCACCAGGGCCTTGAGGACCAGGTCCGTGGTCAGTTCAGTGTTCTCGCCGTAGGCGTCGTGCAGACCGGCCAGCACCGCCCCTTCGATCTCAGCTCCGCTATAGCCGTCGGAGGCGTCGGCCAGTTTGTCCAGGTCGAACTGGTCGGGATTGCGCCGGCGCTTGCGGATGTGGATGGCGAAAATCTCCCGCCGGGTCTCCCGGCTTGGCAGATCGACGAAGAAGATCTCGTCGAACCGGCCCTTGCGCAGCAGCTCCGGCGGAAGCGCGGTGATGTCGTTGGCCGTCGCCACCAGAAACACCGGAACCGTCCGCTCCTGCATCCACGTCAGCAGCACCCCGAACATCCGCTGCGAGAGTCCGCCGTCGGTGCTCCGCGCCGCCGCCGAGGCGAACGCCTTCTCGATCTCGTCGATCCACAAAATGTTCGGCGACATCATCTCCGCCTGCTTGAGGGCGTCGCGAAGCCGCCGCTCCGACTCGCCGATGTAACGGTCATACAACGCGCCTACGTCCATCCGCAGCAGCGGACGCTGCCACGCCGTCGCGATCGCCTTGGCGCAGAGACTCTTGCCCGCCCCCTGCACGCCCAACATCAGCACGCCCCGCGGGGCCTCCAGGCCGAACGCCGCCGCCTCGTCCGACAACGCGTTCTGCCGCTGGCGAAGCCACGCCTTAAGCCGCACCAGCCCGCCGATCTCGCTCAAATCGATCGGCGTCTCGACGTACTGCAGCAGCCCGCCGCGATGCAGCATCTGCCGCTTACCCGCCAGCACCTTGTTGATGTCGTCCGCGTTGAACCGCCGCTCCTCCGCCACCACGTCGATAATGATCTGCTCAGCCTGTCGCCGGCTCAGGCCGCTGAGGTTCCGCACGATCGTCCGCAGGTCCGCCCGCGTCATGTCCACCTCGATCGGATTCTCGCGGTGAAACCGGCGAAGCGTGTTGACCACGATCTGCTCCAGCTCCTCCCGCCCCGGCAGCGACAGCTCGAACCGCGTCGCCTCCACGTTCAGCACCGACGGCAGGTCCTCGTGATGATCCACCAGAATAAGATGCCCGCCCGTCTCGCGATACCGCCCAATCACCTCGCGCAGAATCCTCTGGGTCCGGGCGTCCTTGAGGTGCTCGACCAGATCGAGCATCACGCACACCGACCGATTCTCGCGCATCGCGAAGTGGTACAGCGCCGCGGCCGGATGCTCGGTGTCCTTGATCGGCAGCCCGTCGTCGCGGAACGCGTCGCGAACCCCGTGGATCACGCTCCAATACCACATCGGCCGCCGCAGCCGCTGGGCCGCGTCGCGCACCACGTCCAGGGCGTAGGCCTCCTCGTAGCTGACGATGGAAATGCACGCGTGACGGGCCCGCAGGAGGAGTTCGAGCCGCTGCGAATCGCCCATGCCTTCCAGCCTTTTCGCGTTGCCGTTCATCGCTGCCATTCTACCGCAACGACGCGTCCGCCGCAAACTCCGCGTCCGCCCGATCGGTCCGCGCCGCCGACCACGTTGCCGCCGGTCCGGCCAGCAGGAAGTCCATCCCCAGCACCATCCCGCTGAGCACAAAGAACAGCGAGTTATTGAACGGGTCGACCGAAGTCTCGCGGAACATCGCGTCGATCAGGTAATTGGCGAACATGATCCAGTAGAGCACGACGAAATCGCGGGTCATCCAGCCGCGCCCGGTCGGCGAGAGCCGCCGGTACACCCGCAGACTGACCCGCAACAGCCCGATCAGCACCAGCACGTACAACACCAG
>JAAYCJ010000316.1 GCA_012729815.1 Phycisphaerae bacterium
AGCACCAGCAGCGTCATCGGAATGATCTTGGCCGCCATGATCTGCCACGGATGGACCGGGCTGACCAGAAGCTGCTCGACCGTGCCGTACTCCTTCTCACGTACCAGGGCGGCTGCGGGCAACAACATCGCCACCATCGAAATCGAGCAGAACAGCTCCACCAGCCCGACGAACCACGCCGTATCCAGGTTCTGATTGAACCAGACCCGCGGTCGAACCGCCAGCGGCATCGTTTGCTCCAACTCGTCGAGGCTCACCGCCGTCTTCAGCGGCACCCGTGAGAAGATATTCGAGATGTTGCCCATCGCCAGCGCGGCGCTGTTCGAGTTGGTTCCGTCAAAGACCAACTGCACCTTGCCCTGCTGCCCGCGGGCCAGGTCACGCGAAAAATCGGCGTCCACCACGATCACCACCAAAGCCTTGCTCGACAGCAGCAGGCGGTCGATCTGCGAGTAGTTGGCGATGGATTCGACGATGCGAAATCGCGGTGACTGCAGGTGGCTCAACAGCGTGCTGCTGGCCTGTGAACAGTCCATGTCGCAGACCGCGATGGGAAAGCCCATGATGTCCAGCGAGAAGTTTCGCGCGCAGACGAACACGTCCACCGTGAACACCCACAGCACCACCACCATCAGCACGGGGTCGCGCCAGAACTGCAGAAACTCCTTCTTGACCAGGGCCATTGTCCGCATCGTTCACCTGATCCGCTTGCTGAAACACTTGAACGAAATCCAGTACAGCACGATCGAATAGACGGCCAGCGTGGTCAGCGTCGGCCAGTTCATCGACCATCCGGTCCCCTTGAGGAACACGCCGCGCAGGATGTCCAGATAGTACGTCGTCGGCAAAAAACGTCCGATCAGCCAGATCGACCACTTCGAAGCGCTCAGCGGCGTGAAAAAACCCGTGTACAGAAACGACGGCAGCAGCGTGGTCACCATCGTCACCAGAATCGCCGCCACCTGCGTGTTGACCAGCACCGAGATCAGCATGCCCACCGAACACGTGGCGAACAGGTACAGCACCGTCGCGAACGCCACCAGCGCCAGACTCCCCCGAAACGGCACCTCAAAGACGTACAACGCCAAACCCATCAGGACCACCGCGTTGACCAGCGAAATCATCAGATACGGCAGCAGTTTGCCCAGCAGCAGCTCCGCTTTGCTGATCGGCGAGCAGTACAGCGACAAAATCGTCTGCGACTCCTTTTCCCGCACGATGCTCAACGTCGTCAGCAACGCCGGATAGTACATCAGCGTGGTCGCGATCAGTCCGGGCACGATGAAGTTCGCGCTGCGAAGCTCCGAGTTGAACTCGATCCGGGCGCTGATGTCCACCGATCCGCGGCCCAGATGCGGCAGGTGCCAGCGGCCCTCGTTGAGCGACCCGAGGAATTGCTGGTGGATGCTCTCAGCGAACGTCCGGGTGATCTCCGCCCGCACCGGAATCACCCCGTCAATGATGAACTGCACCTCGCCCTGACGCCCGTGATGGTAGTCCCGCTCGAAACCCTGCGGCACGATCACCGCCGCCCGGATCCGTCCGGCCCGCAGGTCCTCCTCCATCGTCGGAAAGTCGCTGTACCGCTGAACCACGTCGAAACTCTCCGACGCCGCCACCGCGTCCACGTACGTCCGGCTCAGCCGCGTGTCGTCGCGATCCAGCACGCCCGTCGGTACGTGCTCGATGTCCAGCACCAGTCCGAACCCGAACGTCACCAGGATGAACGCCGGCACCAGCAGCGCCAACGTCATGTACAGCGGGTCGCGAATGATCTCGTTGAACTCGCGCCGCACGATGGCCCAAAGCCGTCTGCCGCTGATATCGGTGGAAATTCGCATGCCGTTGTCGTGTTCTCCGCCGGCCGGCCCGGCGGCTGGGGGTGTCTACCGCTTAATCGTACCGGGGTTTTCCGACCGCAGTGCCAGCATCCGCTGCAGGGCGACCAGCGCGTCATGACGCTGATGCTCGTTCACGAACACCTCGTTGACCACCTGACCGGCGGCCAGGTTCTCCAGCACCCACAGCAGCCGCGCCGCCGTGCACCGCTTCATCGTCTCGCAGTACGTCTGCAGCGGCGAAAGGTTCATCACCGTCTTGCGCCCCTTCATCTTCTCCGCCAGGCGATCGACCATGTCCTTCTCGGTCCCGACCGCCCAGACGCTGCCGTCCTCGCTCTGCTCGACCGCGCGGATGATCGCCTCCGTGCTGCCCGCCATGTCCGCCGCCCGCACCACCTCATACCGGCATTCGGGATGCACGATAACGCGGACGTTGGGATGCTCGCGGCGAACCCGCGCGATGTCATCGACGGTAAAGTACATGTGCACGTTGCAGCAGCCGGGCCACAAAATTACCCGCGGCTGCTCGTGAAGCTGGCCCATCCCGCCGTCCGGCAGCTCCGGATTGTACAGGGCGGTGTCCGCCAGCGCCATGCCCATCGCCACCGCCGTGTTGCGGCCCAGGTGCTGGTCCGGAGCGAACAGGACGATATCGCCCCGCTCCAGAGCCCAGCTCATCACCGCTGAGGCGTTTCCGCTCGTGCAGATCACCCCGTCGTGCCGCCCACAGAACGCCTTGATCGCCGCCGATGAGTTGATGTAGAACACCGGCACGACCTTCTGGCCGCCGAAGCGCTCGCCGATGTGGCTCCACGCCTGCTCCAGCGCCTCCGCTGAGGCGGTATTGGCCAAGTAGCACCCAGCCGAAAAGTCCGGCAGGATCACCCGCTGCTTCTGCCCGCAGAGCGTCCGCGCCACCTCAGCCATGAAGTACACGCCGCAGAACACGATGTACCGGGCGTCCTGGGCGGTGGCCGCCTGCTCCGAGAGCTTCAGTGAGTCGCCGGTCACGTCCGCGAACTGGAACGTCTCCTGCGGCTGGTAGTGGTGGGCCAGGATCAGCACCTCGCCGCCCAGCTTCTCCTTGGCCGCCCGGATCCGTTCGTACAACTCCGGTTGGGGGATTTCCGCGTATCGGTCGTCAAACTCCCGCATCAGTCCATGCCTTCCCAATCGATCCGGCCCAGGGCCCGCCAGTCGGCCAGTGCCCGCTGAGCCTGATCGATAATCAAATTGTGGTCAAACGCCAGTTCCGGCAGCTTCTCCAGATCGAACCATTCAAAGGCCTCGGCATCATCCGCCGCCGCGGCCGCCGCGCTCGCCTTCACCAGAGCCAGATATGCCAGCGAAATAGTCCGACCTCGCGGGTCGCGCCCGGGCTCGCCGAACGCCCGGAACTGCTCGATGAAACCTGGAACAAGGCCAGTCTCTTCCTTCAATTCACGCAGCACAGCCGCCGGCAGGTCCTCGTCGATCTCCACAAACCCGCCCGGCAGCGCCCAGCACCCCTGGAACGGCGCCTTGCCGCGGCGCACCAAGCCGACCTGGCGGCGCCCCTCGACCCAGCGAAGGCACACCGCGTCCACCGTCACCGACGGCCGCGGATGGTCGTACGTAAACTGCTCCTTAGCCATGACTTAATATTCTAATCCGCCCGATCCCCCCAGACCAACGCTTTTATCGGTCCAAACAGTTCACCTCGTCATTCCGCCAACGCGCTGGCACCGTGACGCCGCACCACAGCCACCCGTGCCGCTCCGCTCGTCCCGGTTACCCCGCCCACTTCCGGTATCACCGCCGCCACCAGCCACTCACACTGACCCTACTGCACCCCAGAATTCCCCACCATCCGCCGTCCTCCCGCCGCCAATTCCTACCTTACGCCTTCACCCCCCGGCCGTTCCTTGCCGCACGCCAATCCGTTGGTCGCTCACCCGCCACGCGTCTGTCTTCCGTCCGCCCACCCAGCGGTCGCTCTCACGTCGCTCCCTTCATTCTGTCCACTGATCCCGCGGTCACTCACCCGCCAGCCGATTTCCAACCGCCCACCGACCCACCGATCGTTCCCGCGTCGCCCCGTATTTGCCCTGCCCACTGCTCATAGGTCACTCACCCGCTACCCGATTTCAAGCCGTTGACAACGACATCGTCTTGCCTCCCTCAGAGTCGAACGATCAATCTTGTCCGGACCCGCATTTAGGAATATAGGATCGTAAATTCCTGATTACCATCCGGAATGGTTCAAATGTGGGTGCGATGGTAAGAGGCGGCGGTGAATGACGCATGGGTGGCAGCGGTATGGCTGCGACAACTATAGTGAATACAAACAGTTAGACTCGACAGCGGGTGCCGACATTCCGCCTAACGTTGACCGGGCCAAGCGTCCGATAACCAACGATAGCTGGGACGCCGCACCTCTGCGCGGCGACTGCCGGGAAACGGGTGATGACCAATCGGGTGATTCTGCTTGCTCTGGCTGCATCAGCGGCATGGGCCGGACCCGCCGCTGGCGATTCCCATGCGCCAGATGGCGATCAGGCTTTTGATTTTATCATTACAGCTAAAGAAGTCAGGATTGACCTGACCGCCGCGGGAACTTCCGGGGCGAATCGGCTGGAGTGTTACCGGGAAGGTCAGGAAGCACCGGTCTTCGCCCAGCCGCTGGCCAGCGGCGAGCCGGTCCGTCTGGCCTTCGAGGAAACCGGGGTCTACGTCCTGAAGCTGGCCGGTGGGGGGGATCAAGACGCCACAGCCTACCGGTGCCTGGTGGACTGGGAGCCGCCGATCGTGGAACTGCGGGCGGTGGACCTGGTCGAAGGACGGCTGGCGATCGAGTGGGTGGCCTTCGACCGTCACTTCGGCGCCCAGCCGATCAGCCTGTACCTGGTTGACGATTCCGACCAGCGCCTGCTCAGCCGCACCGGCAACGGCGGGTGGATCAGGGCCGACGTCGACCCGCTGCCGGATGGCGCGCGGGTGAAGGTGGTGGCGACGGATTTGGCCGGCAACGCGACGGCTGCGATGTCGGAACCGATCGTCACGCCGCCGCGACAACCGGTCGCCACCGCGCCGGCATCGCAGCCGGTAAGCCAGGTTCAAGCCGAACCAGCCGCCAAAGCGCCCATCGAGATCCCACCCGACGCGCGCCTTCATCACGTCATCGGCTCGCGCTATCGCGCCTCCGGACAGTTCCGCCTCGCCCGCTATCACCTGGACAAGGCGGTGGAGTTTTGTCCGAAATTTGTTGATGCGTATGTCGATCTGTCGGCTGTACTTGGCCTGATGGAACGCTATAATGAGGCGCGGCAAGCCTGCGAGCGGGCCCTGGCGATCGACCCGAATCATCTCGGCGCGCTCGAAGAGCTCGGTACTCTGCACGTTCGGCAGGGACGGCTGGTCGAGGCGATCGACTGTTTCGAGCGACTGACGCAAATCGACGGCAAGCACGTTCGCGGGTGGCTTAGTTTGGGTGATGCCTGCTGGATGGCCGGGCGGTTCGACCGGTCGCGAGAGGCATGGGAAAAGGCCCGGACGCTGGCCGCGGAGGCCAAATCGCCGCTGCTGGCCCAGGTCGAAAAGCGGTGCCGAATGGCGAGCCCGCCGGCAGGCGGCTGACGGAAGGAACGATGGCGAAACAACCAGCGGCAAAATCGATCTACGTGATCGCGGGCAAGGACCGCTACCTCAAGCAGGCCGCCGCCCACGACCTGCAGAACAGCCTGCTGGGCGAAGATGAGGGGATGGGGCTTTCCACCTACGACGGCAAGGCGGTGGACATCGGCACCATGCTGGACGAACTCCACACCGTGCCGTTCCTCGCGCCGCGCCGTGTGGTGATCATCGACGACGCCGACAAGCTGATCAGCGAGGAGCGGGACCTCTTTGAGAAGTACTTCGCCCAGCCGAGCCAGACCGGCGTGCTCGTGCTCATGTGCGAGACCTGGCGGAGCAACACCAAGCTGGCCAAGGCCCTGCCGAAGATCGGTCAACTGATCACCGCCGAACCGAAGAAGGGCCGCGAACTGGCCCAGTGGGTCAGCAGCGAGGCCAAGCGTCTGGGCAAGAACCTGCCCGTCAACGTCGCCCAGAGCCTGGTCGAGGTGGTCGGCTCGGACACCGGACGCATCATCAACGAGCTGGAAAAACTCTCGCTGTTCGTCGGGCAGCGGCCGACCATCACGCTCGAGGACGTCGAGCAGCTCTCCGGCCCCACCGCCGAGCAGAGCATCTTCCTGATCAACGACCTGATGGCCGAGGGCAAGGCGGAAGAGGCCCTGACCACCCTCGACCGTCTGATGCGAAA
Source organism: Phycisphaerae bacterium (assembly GCA_012729815.1). Lineage (NCBI taxonomy): Bacteria > Pseudomonadati > Planctomycetota > Phycisphaerae > Phycisphaerae bacterium. Next base: position 6,145 of record JAAYCJ010000316.1, read on the forward strand.
CGACCGCTCAGCCGAGTACACGATGGTGGGCGCGCTGGCGTTCTCCCTTCGGCGGCTGCTCAAGGCCCGCGCATTGGCCGACGCGGGCTACTCGCTGCGGGACATCCCGCGCGAGTGTGGCATCACGTATCCCGGTCTGGCCGACCGGTTCATGGCCCAGGTCAAGCGTTTCACCGCGGCCGAACTGAAACACCTGCTCGCCGAGTTGGCCGAGGCCGACCGGGCGAGCAAAACCGGCGTCGGCGACGCGAAACTGAACTTGGAAAAGTTCATCGTATGCGCGGCAAATCCAAGATGAACAAGTCGGCGGCACGGATGGCGCCCTTGTGGCTGATCGTCGCGACGACGGTCAGCGGCTGTGACGCCGGTGCGATCTTCCACCGGACGCGGGTGCGGACGTTCAATACGCCGTCCAGCGCTCAAAGCCCCTCGCCGTCCCAGACCTCGGAGTACCAGCAGGCGGCCAGGACCGACGAACCCGCGCACTCCGCTGATCCCTCAGCCGCCGATCCGGAGCAGACCAACTCGCAGGTCTCACAGATGCTCGACCGCATGGTCCATGCCCAGCAGAAGTACCGCCAGCGGCAGAGCCCGCCCGTTCAGTCCGGCCAGGCGCCCGGCCGCGAAATCGACTCCGCCAGCATCGCCGCCAAGATCGCCGCCCGCCGGTCCTACACGGTGGAATTGTCAGCCGACGATCCGCCCGCCGACGAGCCGCTGATCCAAGAGCCGGAACCGCCGGCCCCGTCGCAGCCCCCAGCCTTCACCATCGAACCGGCCAGACCGCCCCGCCCGCTGCTGGCGGTCGACGATCCGTCAGCCAAAACCCCCACCACCAAGCCGAGCCTGTCGGAGAAACCCGGCAACGGCCACGCTTCCGCAGCGGACGGTCCCGCCATTCGAATCACCGCGGTGGCCGATCCGGCCAGGTCGCCGGGCTCAAACTCTCCCACCCGGGTCGATCCGCCGGTCGCGACGGTCAGAAGCGACGGCGTTCATCAGGCCAACCAAGCCGCCGCGGTCGACGGATCGCCAGCCGCGGGCGACGCCCAGCTTTCCGAGTTGATCCGCCGACTCGAAAAGAAGATCGACGTGCAGCCGGACGACGTGGGCACGCAATTGAAGCTCAAGCTGCTCTACGCGGTCCTGGGCCACTGGCAGCAGGCCCTCAAGGAGAATCGCAGCGGCCAGGGCGAACCGACCGCCGAAGCGCTGGCGCCTACCGTGGTCAAGCTGATCCAGATCTTTGACGACAGCGCGATCTCATCCGCCGACCAGGCCAACCAGGCCCTGACCCTTGTCGATGAACTGCGGCGGGTCCTCAAGGCCAGCGCCGACCTGAAGGTCTCGGCCCTGCAGCTCTGCTGGCAGGTCCAGAGCTTCGGCTGCTACAAGCCGATGGAGCCGGGCTACTTCCGGCCGAATAAGGACCGCGACGTGATTGTCTACCTCGAGCTCGATAACTTCACGAGCAAGTTCATCGAGGATACGAAGGTCTACCAGACCCTCCTGGCCCTGACCATCGAGCTGATCGACGCCGACGGCAAGGTGGTCCACCGCCAGCACGACGAGCGGATCGAGGACGCCGCCCAGTCCCGCCGGCGCGACTTCTACATCGCCCGGATCATCGGCCTGCCCGCTGTCCCCGCCGGCGAGTACACCCTCAAAGCCACCGTCGAGGACCTGGTCGGCAACAAGGTCTCGCAGTCCAGCCTCAAGCTCACCTACGCCGAAAAGTAGGCCGCCCGCCTACGAGCCCGACGCCGAAACCTCCCTGGCCAGCCCCTGATACCCCAGGTGCATGATCAGATGGTCGAGCAGCACCATGGCGGTGAAGTTCTCAGCCACCGGCCAGATCCGCCCGACGATCGTGGGGTCGCGCCGCGTGATCGCCGACAGCTTGGCGTCCTGGTGCGTGTACTTGTCGATCGTGTGCTGCGGCTTGGCGATGGTCGGAGTCGGTTTGACCGCCACCCGCACGATAATGTCCTGCCCGGTCGCCAGGCCCCCGGTGATGCCGCCCGCGTTGTTCGAGTCGAAGACGACCTTGCCGTTCTCGCTGTGCATCTGGTCGTTGTTCTGGTAACCGGTCATGTCCTTGACGCGGAAGCCCGCGCCGACCTCGACGCCCTTGACCGCCCCGATGCCGAGCATCCGGCCCAGTTCGCCGTCCAGCTTGGCAAACACCGGCTCGCCCAATCCTGTCGGCGCGCCGCGGACCACCACCTTGACCACGCCGCCCGACGAATCGCCGCTCGCGGTGATCCGGTTGCACGCCTCCAGCATGGCCTCCGCCGCGTCCAGATCCGGACAGTTGATCACCGAATGGACGCCGTACTTTTCCTTGATCGCGTCGGCGTCGAAGACGGGCGTGCGGCTGCGGATCGCGTCGATCTCCTTTTCCACCTCAGCCAGCACCGCCATCTTCTGCAACAGCCGCATCTCCGGCTTGATCCGCCCGCGAACGTAGATCTCCTGGTAGAACGGGTCGTGGTCGTGGCGCATCCGCTTGTACTGGTTGGTCAACTCCAGGGCCTTGACCGAGTCGATCTCCGGACACGCCACGCCGGCCGCCTCATCGATGTAGCTGAACACCTCGATGCCGCACCGCTGCAGCACCCGCTTGGCGATCGCCCCGGCCGCCACGATGGTGCAGGTGTACCGGCCGGAGAAGATCCCCGCGCCCACCGCGTCGTCCGACGGGCCGTACTTGGCGAACGTGGCGTAAGATGCATGGCCCGGACGCGGCGTGCGATTGGTGTCCTGGTACTGCTCGACGTGGATGTCGTGCCGGTCGAGGTTCGGGATGAAGACCGTCAGCGGCGTGCCGTTGGTCAGCCCGCGATTGCCCGCCCCTTTGATCGTGTCGGCGGCGTTGACCCCGGTGCAGATCACCGGCAGGTCCGGCTCCTTGCGCGGCGAGGACAGCTCATCCGCCCCCGGTTTGCGCAGCAGCAAATCGCCGTAAACCTCCTGCTCCGTGACCCGCAGGCCGGGCGGCAGCCCCTGAATGATCGCGGCCAGGCCGTCCTGGTACGAACCGCCGGAAACCGTCACCTGAAAACACCGGCCGATGTGGCATCCGAACATAACACAAATCTCCAACTGCGACTGCGTCGTGTCCCGTATTCTAGCGAAAAGCCCGCTGAATCGCACGGGTTTGCCGGAAGGAGCGGCCAAAAAGCGGCCTGCCGCTTAACGCTGTTTCGCGAAGGTTAATGCGGCTGGGCCGTCATCTGGTGCAGTTGCTTGACCAACTCGGGAAGCATCCGGCTGGCCGGACCGGGCAGAACCACATCGGCCGGTTTGGGCGTGTCGGTCAGATCCGGCGCCACGTTGATGACGGTGGCGCCGGTCGCCTTGGCCTCCAGCAGGAGCGAAGCCACCGGCTGGACCGATCCGCACGTGCCGACGGTCAGAACCAGTTCGCTCCGCTGTGCCGCCTCAAGCCCAGCCTCAAACGCCACGTCGGCGGCCGCTTCGTCGGGCCAGGTCACGCCAGGCCGCAGCCAGTGGCCGCACCGCGGGCATCGGCACTCCGACTGAGAGTCCTCCGGCCCCAGCTCGCGGCCGAACCCGCACCGCGGACAGCGGTCGCGCCAGATGCTGCCGCACAGCTCGAAAACGTTTCGTGACCCAGCCTTCTGCTGAAGACCGTCGATGTTGCACGTGATCACGAAGAACTCCGGCACCTCCCGCTCCAGCTCAGCCAGGGCCTCGTGCCCGGCGTTCGGCTGGGCTCGAGCGATCTGCCGGCGGCGGTCGTCGTACCATCGCCGCACCTTCGCCGGATCGGCCTCAAAACCCCGGACGCTGGCGCATTCCTCGGGCTCAAACTCGTCCCACGTCGCCATGCGTCCTCGAGACGATGGCACGCCGCTCTCCGCTGACAGCCCCGCGCCCGTATAGGCCACCACAAAGTTCGCCTGGCGGATCAATTGCGCCGCGTGGCTCACCGCCCTGCGGGCAACGCCCGGTACCGGTTGGTCTGGCTCCGACATGGCTATTCCACCCCAGAATCGTGCTAACTACTTTGATTCTACCGGCCTACGGCGTTTATGCAACTACCTCGAAGCACAAGCTCCCGGAATTGCTCGACCGGCCCGGGCTCATCGTAAAGGTTTGGCCCAGAACCACTTAAGTGGCCATCGGCGTCGCCGGGCCCGGAAAAGATGGTTCTGACGGGGCCGAATCCCCGATATAAGGCCGTACAAGGCCCGTCATATCCCGTAGTCGGGTTCCCAATATCAACCCTGTGAAAGGGCAGGACGATGGACGGACAACTCTGGTGGATCTGGATGGTGCTGGCTGCGGTGCTGATCGTGGCTGAGATGTTCACCGCCGGTTTCTTCCTCCTGTGGTTCGGCATCGGGGCGGGCGTGGCCGGGGTGATGGCCCTGATCGGGCTGCCGTTTGTCTGGCAGTTGATCGGTTTCATCGTGGTTTCGGGGCTGCTGTTCGCCTTCTCTCGCCAGTTCGCCGAGGAGGTCACCGCCAAGCAGCCGCCGGGCATCGGGGCCGATCGGTTCGTGGGGCAGATGGGCGTGGTCATCGAAGCCGTCGATAACATCCGAAACACCGGCCGCATCCGCGTCGGACAGGACGAGTGGCGGGCCGACAGCGCCACCGGCGAAGGACTGCCCGTCGGTACCGTGGTCAAAGTCGTGGCCATGAGCGGAACCCACGCCGTGGTCCGCCAGGTCGAAGGCGAGGCAGCAGAGCAACAGGCGTAACCGCGGGTCCGGGTTACGACCCTGACGCAACGGCAATAACTCCCGCTCCAAAAGGAGGATTTCACGATGGGCATGCTGATCTTCATCATCATCGTCGGGATCGTGGTCATCATCACCGCGGCCCTGGGTATCCGGATCGTCCGGCCGTACGAGAAGGGGCTGATCGAGCGGCTCGGCCGCTACCAGCGGACCGCCGACAGCGGGTTGACCATCATCATCCCTTACCTCGAAAGCATGGTCAAAGTCGATATGCGCGAGCAGGTCGTCGACGTGCCGCCGCAGGCCGTCATCACCAAGGACAACGTCGCGGTCGAAGTGGACGCGGTGGTCTACTACGAGGTCACCGACCCGGTCAAAGTCACCTACAACGTCTCCGACTTCTACCTCGCCGCCACCAAACTCGCCCAGACCAACCTGAGGAACCTCATCGGCGACCTGGCCCTCGACGAGAGCCTCACCTCGCGCGAGGCGATCAATACCAAACTGCGGCAGGTGCTCGACGACGCCACCGACAAGTGGGGCGCCCGCGTCTCCCGCGTCGAGCTTCAGCGGATCGAACCGCCCCGCGACGTGACCGAGGCCATGCACCGCCAGATGAAGGCCGAACGCGATCGCCGGGCCATGATCCTCGAAGCCGAAGGACGCAAGAAGTCAGCCGTCCTCCAGGCTGAAGGCCAGCGCCAAGCCGCCATCCTGGAGGCGGAAGGCAAGGCCGAGGCCATCCAGAAGATGGCCGACGCCGACAAGTACAAGCGGGTCACCGTCGCCCAGGGCGAAGCCGAGGCCACCGTCAACGTCTACCAGGCCATCCACAAGGGCAACCCCACCGCCGACCTGATCGCGGTCAAATACCTCGAGGCCCTCCAGGCAATCTCCAACGGCCGGGCGTCAAAGGTCTTCCTGCCTTACGAGGCCTCGGGCATCCTCGGCAGCATCGCAGGAATCAGCGAACTGCTCAAGGAAAAGACCGCCGGCGACGGTCACGCCGCACAGACGCCAAAGGCCGGCTAAACGCAGTCCGACATGCGCGTCAAAAGAGGCGTCGCCCGGATGGGGCGACGCCTCTTGTTCTTTGAAGGGACTATCCCGCTTTGACCATCCGCAGCAGACCGCCCGCGCCCAGAATCTTCCGCTGGCGGTCGGAGAGGTCCAGCTTCGCCTGGAACTCGGTCTTCTTCGTGGCGTTCCTGACCGTGACCGTCTCAGCGGCGCTTCGCACCGCGTCCATCAGACCGGGAATTTCAAGCCGGTCGCCCTGGTCGACCGCCTCATAGTCGGCGGGGTCGGCGAACGTCATCGGCACGATTGCGAAGTTGATCAGGTTGGCGAAGTGAATGCGCTCGATGCTCTTGGCGAGTACCGCCTTGACGCCCAGGTACATCGGGCACAACGCTGCGTGCTCGCGCGACGAGCCCTGGCCGTAGCTGTCCGCCGCCACGATCACGCCGTGTCCGCCTTCCCCCTTGAGGGCCAGCGCCCGGTCGGCGAAGCTCGGCTGGCCGTCCTCGTTGAGCGGGTTGAACACGTACTTGGCGTATTCGGGCACGTTGGACCGGTACTTGAGCAGCGCCCCGGCGGGCATGATGATGTCCGTGCTGATCTTGTCGCCCACCTTGATGACGACGCAGCCCTTCAAATCGCTCGGGGGAACCTCGCTCAGCGGCGGCGGCACGATGGTCGGTCCGCGGAACACGTCCGCCGACCCCGCCTCGGCCTCCGGCAGCGGCGGCTGAAGCATGTTGTCGTTGACCGCGAAGCGCTTGGGCCACTCGACTCGCGGATACTCGATCCCGAACTTCTCGCCCAGGTCGCGCGGGTCGGTGAACTCGCCGGTGATCGCCGCCGCGATGCACGTCTCGGGGCTGGCCAGATAGACGCGGTCGCCCTTGGTGCCGCTGCGGCCGGGAAAGTTGCGGTTGAAGCTGCGCACCGACACCGTGCCCTGGGCCGGCGAATAGCCCAGCCCGATGCACGGCCCGCACGCGCTCTCCAGTATCCTCGCGCCGGCCGCGACAAAACTCCGCAGCCCGCCCGCCGCGTCGATCATTTCGAGCACCTGTTTCGAACCGGGGGCCACCGCGAACTCCACCTGCTCGTGGACCGTCCGGCCCTCAAGTGCCTTCGCGCAGAGCATCAGATCCTGATAGCTGGAGTTGGTGCACGAGCCGACCACCACCTGTCCGACCGGCTGGCCCGCCAGCTCCGAGACCGGCACGATGCTGTCCGGCGAACTGGGCGCGGCGGTCAGCGGCTCGAGCTGCGAGAGGTCGATGTCGATCACTTGGTCGTACGCCGCGTCGCGGTCGGCCGCCATCGCCCGCCAGGCCTCGCCGCGTCCCTGCGCCTCGAGGAACTGCCGGGTCGTCTCGTCGCTGGGAAAGATGCTGCACGTCACGCCCAGTTCGGCGCCCATGTTGGTGCACGTCGCCCGCGCCGGCACCGACAGCGACTCGGCGCCCTCGCCGAAGTACTCGACCACCGCGCCGACGTTGCCGCGGGTGGTCAGGATCGAGAGCAGCTTGAGGATGATGTCCTTGGCTGAGACCCACGGCCGAAGTTCGCCGGTCAGGTTCACGCCGATCACCTTGGGGCAGGTCAGGTAGAACGCGCCGCCCGCCATGGCCACCGCCACGTCGAGTCCGCCCGCTCCGATGGCGATCATGCCGACGCCGCCGCCGGTGGGCGTGTGGCTGTCGGATCCGATCATGGTCGCGCCCGGACGGCTGAAGCGTTCGAGGTTCACCTGGTGGCAGATGCCGTTGCCCGGCCGCGAGTGCCACGCCCCGATCTTCCGCGCGATCGACTGAAGGTAGAGATGGTCGTTATGGTTCTCCGGGCCGAATTGGGCCATGTTGTGATCGACGTAGCTGACCGCCAGCGGCACGCGGACGCGGTCCAGGCCGATCGACTCGAAGAGCAGATAGCACGTGGTCCCGGTGGCGTCCTGGGTCAGGGTCTGGTCGATCCGGATGCCGATCTCGCGGCCGGTCTCGAGCCGCCCGTCCACCAGGTGCTCCTTGAGGATTTTGTGCGTCAGTGAAAGTCCCATGGGTTCTCCTTGATCTTCCATCAGAGGCCAGACCATAAAGGCTATGATGGCCGCCCCGCGCAGTCAAGGAGTATTGCGGATTCGCTTCGCTTAAGGACCAGCAGGAGCACGCGGACCTGTCCCTCCGCCGCCCTCGGCGGAGTCTTCCTCTCTACCCGCCCAACGCGTAGATCCGGTTGGTCGCGGGCAGGCTGACGATCTTGGAGTAGTGGTGCACCCGGCAGGTGCAGGCGGCGGTGCCGATCGTGGTTGGGGCCTCGATCACGAAGTCGGTGAAATCGGGCGCGTTGAACGCGAGGAATGCCAGATGGATGCACTCGGCCAGGCGTTCCGAACGCTCCGAGAGGTCCGCGAAGGCCACCGGGCCGATATCGACCTGGTAGATGCTTCGCTGCTCCTCGATGTTCATCGTCTTGACCGGGCACTCGATGATCGCCCGCAGGCCGGTCTGCTCGTTGTGAATCTCGGTCTGGCTGACCATGGGCAAGCCGTCGTGCGTGGCCTGGCGGATCTCGTCGAAGCTCGTCAGCTCGCGCACCGAGGCCGGCTCGACGATCCGGTACTTCGGCGTGCCCCAGAGCCGGTCGTACGGCGTAATGTTGCGGTAGTTGTCGCTCACGGACGCCCGCCGACGGAAAATGACGCCGACCTCGGCCCCGAAGACCGGCGTGAAATCATAGTTGTCCGCGATGAACAGGTCCCGCTCAGCGAAGGTGTTTTCGCTCTTGCACGCCCCGCACTGGATGAAGTCTTCCTGGACCCCGTTTGGCTCGTCGATGATCCGCGTGCGGGACTCGACCCACAGGCGCAAGCGGTTGGCGGGCGAGGTCCCGTGAACAAACGACCGGCCGTAGTCGATGACGTTCATGGCAAACTCCTATGGTATGGCAACTGGGCGGGATACTACAGCGATCATCGCCCGACCGCAAGCATGCTCCGATGTTTTTGTGCACCCTTCGGCCGCAGCCGGTGCCTTTTCTACGGAGGGACGGAGAGTTTTGCCGTACGGCTGGATCGGCGCCTTTGGCGAAGGATGGCAGGCTGCTTTGGCTGGAGGTGATCCATGCGCTTCTTCTTCAAGGTCCAGGACGGCAGGCTGGTCAAGATCGACATGGAAACGGGGTTGTCGGTGGCGGTCCGGTCGCCAATCGAGACGCGGGTGGTCGAGATCGCCGCCGTGGGTGAGCGCTTGATCGTCCGCGAGGACGCCGCCGGGCATCCGCCCGACCGGTCCAATCTGTACGCCTTGAATCACGATTTTGAACCGCTCTGGACCGCCCAGCCGTCGGCGCTCGGCGACCCCTACGTCGCGCTGCTGCGCGTTCGCGAGGAGGGCGTCTACGCCGCGTCGCGCGAGGGACGCGTCTGTGTGCTCGACGCCGCCTCCGGCCGGGTCGTTGAGACGATCCGCAGCCCGCAGAGCTGCTCGGACTCCGGATTCGACCCCTCCTGCCCGATGAAGTCATGGAAGGGGTTCTTCAGCCTCACCGGCGGGAGCATCCTCTACTGCCTCAGCGCGATGTTCCTGCTCTACGGCTTCTTCGCGCTGCTGGGTCCGATCCTGGCCCGAAGCCACGCTCTCGCTGAAACGCTGCCGTGCATCGGCGTGCTGAACGTCTACGAACTGGCGCTGCTGGGCGTGCTGCTGCTGATCGTGCTGTGGAAAAACGTGACCGACGACGCGATCTCGCTGGTGGTCCTGATCGCCCTGTTCCTGATCGCCAACGGCTCAGCCCTGGACACCGTGGCGACCGAGGCGCCGGAAGCGGTGTTGTACCTGGGCGTCGGCGCGATGGTGCTGGCGGTGGGCAAATTGTACGTCCTGCGACGCTTCATCATCCCTCACTTGAGCGGCTTGTACCTGGGCGGGCTGGCGATCATCCTGCTGTGGAACTTTCTGTGCGGCCCGCTTCTGGCCCAGGTCAACCGCGGCGTGGCGACGTCGGACACCGTGCCGCCGGGACCGTGGCAGGCGGCGTGGATGGCCGTCCTGGCCGCCGGCGTCTTGTTCCTGATCCAGGCGCTGCGAACCCCGGACCCGCAGCGGGATCGGACCGATCCGCTGCCGTTCCTGCGCACCGCGGCCATGCCCGCTCTGTTCGCCCTGGTTGTCCTGACCGCGTCTGGTCTGCACCAGTTGGGCTTGGCCCACGCGATCAACTTCTCGCACCGGTTCCTGGATTTCGTTCCCGTCCTGGCCCTGGCGGCGCTGCTGCTGGTGGAGGTCCTGCGGGTGGCGGGTGTGCGGTCGCGGATATGGACGGTGGCGATCGCAGCCGCTCCGCTGGCGATCACGCTGTATGCGATCTGGGGTCGGCCGGTCGCTTCGGCGGCGCCTTGGCTGGAGGTCCTGTGGCATCCGCCGGTCATCCTGACCGCCACGGGCGCGGGCGTGCTGGCGTTGTACCTGGCCCATCCGCGGCGCGGCTTGCTCCACGTGGCCGTCGCGTACGGTCTGGCGGTTCTCCTGACGTGGGGCGCGACCGGTTTTGGCGATCCAGCCCGGTTGAATTGGACGCAGGTGGGGGTCGTTCTGGTGACGCTGCTGCTGGTGCTGGGGATCTGGCGCCGCAATCCGGAGCTCTGCTTCGGCGGGGCGGTGGTGGCGGCGTTCGGGTTGGGCTTCTGGGATGGTCTCCAGCACATGGCTCTCGCATGGGGTCTGACCGTACCCGGTGCGGTGCTGGGCGTGGCCGGCTTGGCGACGCTGGCGATCTACGTGATCTTCGGCGACCGGTTCTCTCGCAACCTGGCGGCGCTGGGGGCCTTGGCGTTCATGGTGTTTGTCCTCGACCTGTTCCCGCAGCAGGTGGCCTGGGCCGATCTGGCGGTGGTTGTGATGGTGGGTGTGGTCGGCACGCCGCTGTGGATGCGGACGCGGGACTACGTGCCGATCGTGCTGCTGTGCCTTCCGCTGGCCCTGCGGCTGTGGGCGGTCGGCGTGGCGATGGGTCCGTGGCGGTACGTGGCGATCAGCTTCGCGCTCCTGGCGGCGGGAACATGGCTGAGCCTGCGAAAGGCGGCGTCGGAAGCGCCGGCGGCGCTGCCGGAGGTTCAGAAGTAGCGGACGGTGAACTGCTTGTAGCGGCCGGTGGGCTCGACGTCCTGGGTCTGGACGTTCTCGACGTACGGCCCCATCTCCTGCCGGATCTCATCGACGAAGCGGTCGATCTCGTTCGGCGGGCCCTCCACGTGAATCTCCACCCGCCCGTCCGGCAGGTTGGCCACGTATCCGGTCACGTCGTATCTTCTGGCGACGCTGCGGGCGGTGTAGCGAAACCCGACGCCCTGGACGTCGCCCTCGAAGTGAACCAGCCTGGCGGTCATCGGATCCCCCTTGTGTTCCTGCCTGCCCTCAAGCCCAGCGGCTACCGCCGGCGAATCAAGCCCGCGACGGCCCCGGCCACAAGCAGCAGCAGCGTCGCCGGTTCTGGAGCGGCCGCCGCGGCACTGGACGCCGCCGTCGAGAACAGATCCTGGGTCATCATCACCAACTCGGTCGGCACGGTGCCGAACGCGGCGCCGCCGCCCAAGCCGCCGGGAATCGCCATGTCGAGCGTGATCTCGGCTTCCAGGTCGAACGTCTCGCCGACGCTGGCCAAATAATCGAAGGGGATATCCGCGTCGTCGAACTCCAACAGGTAGACGGTGGCCAGATCGCCCATCGCGATCGGCGAGACCTCAAAGTCGTTGGCGTGGAAGCTGCCCGAGGTCGCCGTGGTCACCGAGCCGTCGGCTGCCCCGACCAGGCTGACCGTGCCGGACCACAGGTCGGTCCCGTTCTTGGCGAGGTTCAAGCCGAAGACCATCTCCAGCCCCGCGGCGCTGCCCGCCGTGTTCGGAATGACCGCAGCCAGACCGCCGTCCAGCAGGAAACTCGACTGGAGGTTCAGCGGACTGCCGGTTGGGAAGGTGGGAAACTCAGACTCCAGGACGTTGATCGTGCGGGTCTGACTGGCCGTCGAGGAGAGGGCCAGGCTGACCTCCGGATCGGCCGAGCCCGCCGCCGTCTCGAGCACAAAATCGGTCGGCACCGCGCTGTTGTACTGCGGATCGTTCGAGAGCACCCGGTTGTAGGCCGACCACAGGGTCGCGCCCGCGTCCGACTGTGACATCTCCGTCAAGGCCTCGACCGGCGTCTGGGTCTGGGTGGCTGGGTACTGCCGGGCGAGTTGCTCGGTCTGCACGACCTCGCCGCTGCGCGACTGGGTGATCTGGCTTCGGGCCACCACCTGGAAATCGGCGACGTCGGCACAAATCCGGCAGGCCCAAACGCCCACGATCAGGGCGGCGATTGCGATGGTACGGGTCATCTTGGTCTCCTTGACTGCCAAACGTTGGGGCCTGGTGAAAGGGAATGCCGTTTCACCTGCCCAATTTAACATCGACCGGTTGGGCGGGCAAGGAAAAGCCCGCTGGCAACGATAGCGCCGAACGCACCATGGCCCTTGCCGACGCGGGTGCGTCCGCCTATAATATCGGCAATACGGTAGTTGCGTCTTGGGTCTTTCTAACCTCATACAGGGGGTGGACTTTGGTCAAACGGGCTGATTTCCTTGATCGTTTTGACAGCGTCGAGCGGGCGCGGTGGTATCGTGACCGCTTCAAACACGGACGGCGGGCCCGGACCGATCAGCGCGAGCGAACCGCCCTGCGTGAGGTGCTGCAGCCGCTGGGACGCCTCGGCGCGGTCCTTGACCTTCCCAGCGGGACGGGCCGCCTGTCGCCGGTGCTGGCCGAAAACGCCGACCGGACGATCCTGGCCGACGGGGCGCCCGCCATGCTGGAAGTGGCGCGGGAAGACCTGGGCACGCAGGGGATGGATTACCTGGTCACCGACGCCCGGGCGATCAGCCTGCCGGACCAGGACGTGGACCTGATCTTCTGCCACCGGTTCATCCAGCACATTCACCACCTCGACGACCGCCGCAAAGTACTCCTGGAGTTTGCCCGCGTTTCGCGAAAGTACGTGCTGATCTCGTTCTACCCTCCGGGCTTCGGCAGCTACTTCAAGTGGTTTCGGCATCTGATCCTGAGGCGACCGGACAATCCCAAGCCGGTCTCCTTGAGCGAGTTCATCGCCGATGCGGAACGGGCGGGCCTGCGGCTCAAGCACGCCCACCTGTTGCGGCGATTCCCCAAACCGGGTAGCTTCTATCTCTTCGAACGGACCAACGGCCAAGCGGCAGCCGCCAGCCCGCTGGGCGGCGCCTCCGGTTAGTAATCTGAGCCTGCGTTTCCATCTCACGCCTTTGCGTCTGGTTGGGCTATTTCAAAATCTGATTTTGAAACAGCCCGGACATCTGATCTATAAGATTTATAGTTATTCTTTATTAGCGCTGGTGATTGTAGGCCAGTCTGCAGCGGACTACGTCCGCTTGAACTTCTTCTTCAGCTCGTCGAGGGTCATCCGCAGGGCGGTGGGCCGGCCGTGCGGACAGGTGGAGATCATGTCGATCTTGCGGCGGTACTCGAGCAGGGACTGGATTTCCTCGGGGCTCAGCGGGTCGCCCGCTTTGACCGCCGCCTTGCACGCCAGCGACTCGATGACGTGTTCGATCGGGTCGGTGGATGCCGGTCCGACCTGATCCTCAAGCCGTTGGAGCAAATCCTCAAGCAGTTGCGAGGCGTCCACGTGGTCCGTGAGCATGGGCAGGCTGTGCACCGCCACCGACCGGGGGCCGAACGGCTGAACCTCGATGCCGGCGTCTTCAAGGCTCCCGCGGATCGCCTCGATCTGGGCCATCTGCCGGGCGGTCAGGTTGACCACATGCGGCACGAGCAGCCGCTGGCGGGGGATCGGCCCAGCCTGCAGATGCTCCTTGAGCTGCTGGTAGAGCACCCGTTCGTGGAGGGCGTGCTGATCGATAATCATGAAGCCCTCCGGAGTCTCGGCCACCAGGTACGCGTTGTGGATCTGCAGGGCCGGTTGGACCTGCGGAGCGTCGTTGGGCTGACGCGCGGCTGGGCAGGGGGGTTCGGGCGGCGCGGTCGGTTGCGTGGGGCCGGGCCGCAACGCCGCCGGTCGAGGAGTGGGCATGCTCCTGGCGACGGCCCGAGGCACCTCGAAATTCAGCGACGGCTGAGCGACGGAGGCAGTTCGCAAGTAGTCAGCCAAAGCCCGGGTCACCGACTGCTTGAGCTCCTCGCGCTTCGGATCAGCGTTCGCGGTTGGCGTCTCTTCGGACTCTGCCTCGGTCTCGGGCTTCTCGTCGGTCAGCCGGGCGGACAGGTCGGCCGAGAGAAACCGGTCGCGGATCGTCCCGAGGATCAGGCTGTGAATCTGACCCGAATCGGAGAACCGCACCTCGCTCTTGGTCGGATGGACGTTGACGTCCACGAAGGCCGGGTCAATATCGAGAAAGATAAACGCGACCGGCTGACGGTCGCCGGTCAGCAGGCCGCGATAGGCCTCGCGCAGGGCGTGGGCGATGTAGCGGTCGCGGATCGGACGGCGGTTGACGAAGAAGTATTGCCAGCGGTTCGACGGCTTGGAGTTCTCCGGCCGGCAGACGTACGCCTGCAGCGTGAACGTATTGTCCTGATGGAATACCTGTAGCAGGCCGTCGGCGATTTCCGGCCCGAACACGTCGCGGATGCGGTCGCGAGGATCCTCGGCCGCCGGCAGTTCCAGCACGTTCCTGCCGTTGTGGTCGAGCCGAACGGCGACCCGCGGAAAGGTCAAAGCCGTGCGGATCACCTGCTCCTGGACGTGGCCGAACTCGGTGGCCGACGTCTTGAGGAACTTGCGCCGCGCGGGCGTGTTGTGGAACAGGTTCTGGATCTCGATGACCGTACCGGGCGACCCAGCGTACGGGCGGACCGCCGACGGCTGGCCCTCGATCACCTCGACCTCGCCGCCGCTGACCGCGCCGGGCGTGACCGAGGCGATCCTGACCAGACTGACCGAGGCGATCGACGCCAGCGCCTCGCCGCGAAAGCCCATCGTTCCAATCGCGTAGAGGTCGTTCTCATCCGTGATCTTGCTGGTGGCGTGCGGCTGGACGGCCATCGGAATCTGCTCGGGCTCGATCCCGCCGCCGTTGTCGACGATCCGGATCAGCTTCGTCCCGCCCTGCTCGACCCCCACCTCGATCCGATCGGCCCCGGCGTCCAGGGAGTTCTCGACCAGCTCCTTGACCACGCTGGCCGGACGCTCGATGCACTCGCCGGCGGCGATCTTGTTGACCAGTTGGGTTGGCAGTATCCTGATGGCGGCCACGGTCGGTCCCGGTTCTCCAAAGCCTTTTCCGCATTATAGCCGCCGGCCAGGCCGGTGGAAAGCCGCAGACCAGAATGGCCGCTGAAACGCCGCGACGGCCAAAGCCTACTCGCGAGCGCGGGTGTTCTCCTCGATCCGGAAAATCACCAGGATCACCTCGAGCCAGATCCGCACCACCAGGACGTAGAGCAGGAATACGATCGGCGAGACGATCAGCAGAACGATGCCGTTGCTGACCCCCTGGGCGAATCCCGACAGGATGATGCCGATCATGCCCAACGCCACGACGACGATGGCGATGATGTAGAGCACGCGAATGACCCGGGTTGTGACGAACTCCGAAAACGACAGGTCGAATAGCGCGGCGAAGAACCCTCTTTCGCGGTCCATCACTGGCTCCTCCAAGAAAGACAGAAACCCCACGACAATGGTGCCACGACGGAACAGCCGTCCTGGATCGCATTGTAACGCCCGCCGACGGCGGTGCAACAGGGAATCGTCAGCCGGCGGCCTCAGCGACGCCAAATCGACGCGCCGCGAGGCGCCGGCAGGGAGTCGAACAAAGCCGTAAAGTCGTCAGTCATCTTCTCGACCGTGAAACGCCGCCGGACCAGGTCGCGCGCGTGGCCGGCGACCTCGCGGCGAAGATCGCCGTCGCCGATCACCTCGAGCAGCCGCTGACGCAGAGCGGCGGCTGAGAGCTGGTAGAAAAAGAACCCCGTCTGGTTGTTGACGATCGCCTCGTCCATCGATCCGATGAAGTACGAAACCGCCGGCACGCCCGCCGCCATCGCCTGCAAAACCGACAGGCTCAAACACTCGTGGTACTCGCTGGTCAGGCACACCAGGTCCAGGCCCGGCAGCAACTGCGAAACGTCCTCACGCTGACCGAGCACCGAAAGGTACTGGCCCAGCAGCCCGCTCTGCCGCGCCCACTGATGGACCGCCGCCCGGTTGGGTCCGTCGCCGATCACGAAAAAATGCACGTCGCGCCGGTGCCGGACGATCTGCCTGGCCGCCGCGATGAAGATGTCGTGGCGCTTGTCCGCCCGAAGGTTCGCGATCATCGCGATCGCCGTCACGTTCTCGTCGGCCAACCCGAGAATCGACCGGGCCCGGTCTCGCCACTCCGGATGGTCGAACCGCTCGACGTCCACGCCGTTGTTGATGACCGCGATCTTGCCCAGCGGCACCTTGTCCAGAGACGCCATGCTCCGCTTGTGCCGTCGGCCCAGGGCCACGAACCGACGGACCAGCGGATAGAGCAGCCGGTTGACCGACTCGAAGTTTAGATGGCCCGGCTGCGAGTAGATATGCGCCCACACCGCCACCGGCACGCCCGCCGCCCGCGCCGCGATCGTCCCCCAGAACATCCGGTCGCCCCCGCTGCCCACCGCCGTCAGTGCCCGAATGCCCTCGCCGCGAATAATCCGCATCAAACGCGGCGCCGCGTGGTAGTCGTACCGGTCAGCCAGAAGCTTCTCGTGGACGGCAATGCCCGCCTCTTCGAGCGGCGCCGCCAGCGGCCCGCGGTCCTTGAGGCACGCGATGACCGGCCGGTACCGCCCGCGCCGCTGAAGCTCGCGGACCAGGTCGAGCAGCACGTGCTCCGCCCCGCCGGTCTCAAGCCGGTTGATGACAAACAGGATGCCGTTCGCTTGTGCCGTCGTCATCGGCCTCGCACCCAATCCCACAGCCCGATCGCCATCCCTCGCAACTGCCCGCGATGGAACGCCCGATCGCCGGCCATCGCGAAGGCCAGCTCGATCGCGAACAGCCCGCCGACCGTCCAGGCCAGCATCAACGCCTCGCCGACGCCGATCGGAAACGCCCGGATATTTATACGCAGATAATTATAAACGGTTTCCCGCCCGGACTGAACCGCGTTCTCGCGGCCGCCCGGATGCGAAAAATGATGAACCGGACACGCGGTGATCCGGACCAGCCGCCCGCGACGATAGAGCCGCGCCGATATCTCCTTGTCTTCGCCCATCCCGTGGCCCGGCAACCGCTCGTCGAACCCGCCGACCTCGCGCAACGTCCGCACCCGGGCGGCCAACGCGCCGCCCTGAAGGTCGGGCGTCTGCTCCAGAAACGAAAGCCGACCGAGCTTCCCGCCAAGCGGCCCAGGACGGTGGTAACGACGCAAAACCGACCAGAGCCCAGCGTACCGGTAAAGCTGCTCGATCACCTGCCGGCCGATCTTCTGACGGGCGGCTTCGACGATCGGAAAGTCGGCGCCGGCGATCTGCCGATCGACGTCGAGGTTGAACACCAGTTCCAGGTACGCCAGCGCGTCCCGATGGAGCTGCGCGTCGTCGTCGAGAAAGAAAATCACCGGCGACTCCGCCAACTCCAGGGCAAGATTCCGAGAGCGGGTCAGGCCGCGACGCTCGGGCGGTTTGCGATGGTGCAGCAAACGGACGCTCTGCGCCTCAGCCCGTCGACGCCAGTTGGCCAGCAGATGGTCGTCAAGCCGGCCGTCGTCGATGACCAGAATCTCGTCCGGCGGCCGCGCCTGATCGAAGCACGACGCCAGCGCCGCCAGGAGGGCTTCCGGTCGGTTGGCGGTGCAGATGGCGACGGCGATCTTCATGGCTTGTATTATGGACGCCGAAACGCCGATTGCAAGACCGGCGGGGTTGCGGACCGCGCCGCCGGGTGTAGAATGGAAACCTGACAACGGCGCCGCCTGCTCCGCGACGACGCCTCGGAAGCCACGGCAGGAGCCGATGATGGACTACGCAGTGGGAATCGTTCAGCCGAAGTACCCGGCGTCGGGATCGCCCGACGACGCCCTTTCGGCGATGGCGGATATGCTCCGCTGGATCGAGGAATACGAAGGACGCACCGACCTGATCGTGCTGCCGGAATACGCCAACTGCCCGGGTCTCGAAGGGCGGGCGGCGGTGCGGACCTTCGTGGCGGAGCAGTCCGATGCGTTCCTCAGCCAACTGAGCGAGCTGGCGGCTCGACGCAAGACGAACATCGCGGTTAACGGGGTGCTGCGGCGCGGCGAGTGCTGCTTCAACACCACCCGGTGGATCGGGCGCGACGGCCGCCGCAAGGCTGAATACGACAAGACGCACCTGACCGCCGCCGAACGCGACGAACTGGGCCTGACCGCCGGCGCCACGCCGGTCGTCTTCGAGCACGAGGGGCTCCGGATCGGCTTCGTCACGTGTTTCGAGATATACTTCGCTGAGTACCTCGAACGGATCGCCTCCCTGAGACCGGACCTGCTGGTCTTTCCGACCTATCAGCGGTCCGAGCAGTCCGAGGTGATCCGCCGCCAGGCCGCCGGCCGGGCTTTGGACGTGGAGGCCTTTGTCCTCCGCAGTTCCTATGCGAAGGGCCAGGGCTCGCCGACCGGAGGCTGTTCGCTGATCGCCGATCCGTCGGGCAGCCTCCTGCTGGATGCGGGACAGGAGGCTGGGCTCTTGGTGGCGACGATCGATCCGACCCAAAAGCGCGAACGCCCAGCCGCCCATAGCCGCCAGGCGATGCGGTCGCGACAGGTCGTGCAAGACAACCGCCGGCCCGAGTTGTATCGCCCGGCCGGGCCGACCGTGGACCGAAAAAACCGCGCCGCGCTCCCGCACGTCGTGGCCCACCGCGGCCTCAGCGGCGTCTGCCCGGAAAACACGCTGCCGTCCTTTGGCGCCGCCGTCGCCCTCGGTGTCGAGGAGATCGAGTTCGATGTCTGGGACTCAATCGACGGCGTCTGTGTGATTTGCCACGATCCCACCGTCGATCGGACCTCGGACGGCGCGGGCCGGATCGACGAGCTGAACTGGGAACAGATCCGTCGCCTCGACGCCGGCGCCTGGAAAGGCGAGCAGTGGCGGGGCCTGCGGTTCCCGCGCCTCGAAGAAGTCTTCGAACGCTTCGCCGGACGCGTCATGATGAACATCCACGCCAAGACTCCCGGCCGCGACGGCTGCATCGTCCGCCGAATCCGCGACCTGGCCGAGTATCACGGCGTCACGGAGCAGATCTACATCGCCGGTGAAGGCGACGTGCTGAAGGCGGCGAGAGAAATCGCCCCCGCCGTCAGCCGCTGCTGCCTCGAAGGCCATCACGACGGCAGAATTGTCGACGCAGCGGTGGAATACGGATGCCGCCGGCTGCAGTTCCATCGAAAGCACTACGACCAGACGATGGCCGCGGCGGCCAGACACCGGGGAATCGTGTGCAACCTCTTCTGGGCCGATACGCCGCAGGACGCGGCGGCGGCCCTGGCCAACGGAATCGACGCGGTGCTGACCAACCGCGCCCATAGCGTGCTGCCCGCGGTCCGAAGCGGCAGATAGTGCGAAGCGGTCTTTTTTCGGGAGCGGTTCGATGACGGTTTTGACGGTTCTTACGGTGGCGGCGGTGGTGCTGTTCGGTGCGGGCCGGGCCTACTCGCGATATCTGGCCCGGCAGTTGGGCGAGGATCCCTCGCGGCAGACTCCCGCGGTGGCCCACGAAGACGGCCGCGACTTTGTCCCGACGCCCACGCCCGTCGTCTTCGCCCACCATTTCGCCTCGATCGCCGGAGCCGGTCCGATCGTCGGGCCCGTGCTGGCCATCATCTACGGCTGGCTGCCCGCCCTCGTCTGGGTGCTGGCCGGCGGCGTGCTGATCGGCGCCGTGCATGACTACCTGGCCACCTACATGGCCACTCGCGAAGGCGGCCAGTCGATGGCCACCGTGGCCCGGCGGATGCTCGGCAAGGACGCCTTCGTGGCCATGACCATCTTCCTGATCGTCATGCTCGCCCTGGTCTGCGCGACCTTCCTGAACCTCTCCGCGGTGGCCCTCACCAGCATGCTGCCCTTCGAACGCCTGGAGCTGCCGCCCGACCAGACGCTCTTCCGCGTCGTCGGCGACCGCGTCGTGATCGGCGGGATCGCCTCGATGAGCGTGATCGTCATCACCGCTGTCGCTCCGCTGCTGGGCTGGCTCTACCTCAAGAAGAAGGTCGCGGTCTGGAAATGCTCGCTGCTGGCCGTCGCGATCTGCGCGGTCAGTATCGCCATCGGCGTCTATCGGCCGGTTGTTTTCGGCCAGACCGAGTTTCTCGGCTGGACGTTCTCCGGACAGGAAATCTGGATGCTGCTCCTCTCAGCCTACGTGCTCGTGGCCGCCGGCGTGCCAGTCTGGATCTTCCTCCAGAGCCGCGACTTCGTCAACGTCCACATCCTCTACGTCGGCATGGGCGCCCTGCTCGTCACGCTGCTGGTCGCCGGCCTCCGCGGTGACGGCGGCTCTGCCGAATCGATCCCAGCCATCAACATCGCCGAAGGAACCGAGGCGATGGGCATGTTCTGGCCCGGCATGTTCATCGTCATCGCCTGTGGCGCGGTCAGCGGCTTCCACAGCCTCTGCGCCGGCGGCACCACCTGCAAGCAGCTCAACTCTGAACGCGCGGCCCGACAGATCGGCTACAACGGCATGCTCCTCGAAAGCTTCCTCGCCGCCTGCGTGATCGCCGTGCTCATGATCGGTGCCGTCAAAGGCAACTACATCCGCGACGTTCACCCGCGTCTGCTGGGCCCGGTCGGCAGTTCCAACGCCGTCCTCGGCTTCGCCATGGCCGTCGGCAACGCGGGCAAGATCGCCTTCGGCATCCCCATCGCGGTAGGGGCCCTGGCCGGCATGGTCCTGCTCGAAGGATTCCTCGTCACCACCCTCGATACCGCCATCCGCCTGACCCGCTACCTGATCGAAGAGGTCTGGCGGACGTTCTTCGGCCAGTACGACGTGTTCGCGCTGCCCGTCGGCATGGACACCGCCAGGTCGTGGGGAACGGGTGATACGCCGGTCGGCGCCGACGGCATTCCGCCCGTCCCCGACCAGACCGCTGAGGAGCCCGCCCCCTTCGCCCCCAAAATCACTTCTGGGGCGTTCCGATGGACGCTGCTCCTGCTGCGAAAGTACTGGTTCAACAGCGGCCTTGCCGTCCTGATCACCCTCGTTTTCGCCTTCTCCGGCGGGGCCAAGGCCCTCTGGGGAATCTTCGCCACCTCCAATCAGCTTCTGGCTGCGCTGGTCCTGTCGCTCGGCGCCCTGTGGCTCCTGCGCCAGGGCCGGCGGGTCTGGTTCGCCCTCCTGCCCGGCCTGTTCATGCTGGTCACCACCCTGACTAACCTGGTGCTGTTGTTCGAGCACTACCGGCACGACCTCGGCACAAACGGCGTGCTGTTCCTGGCCGACATCGTGCTGCTGCTGATCACCGTGTACCTGCTGGCCGGCGGTGTCCGGGCGGCCTGGGCCTGGCGGAGGGAACGGCCGATCGCCGTCACGGGCGCGACGGGCAGGGCCGGATAGGGGATTGTTATGCGCGGCTGGATGATCGTGCTGATTGTCTCTGGAACGGCGCTCGTGGCGACCGTCGCCACGTGGTCCTTCTCAAAAACGCGGGATGCGACGGTGGAAATCACCGCCCATCGCGGCAGTTCAGCCACCGCCCCGGAAAACACGATCCGCGCCGTCGAGCAGGCCATCGCCGACGGGGCCGACTACGCCGAGATCGACGTGCAGCAGACCGCCGACGGCGTGATCGTCCTCCTCCACGATGACGACCTGGCCCGGGTGGCCGGAGTATCCACCAACATCGGCGAGATGACCTACGACCAGATCAAGGGCCTGGACGCGGGAAGCTGGTTCTCACCGCGGTTCGCCGGTGAACGCATCCCCACCCTCGCCGAGGTCATCGAGACCGCCCGCAGCCGCATCCGGCTCAACATCGAACTGAAGTCTCCGGGCCGGCACCCCGGTCTGGTCGAAGGCGTCGTCGATCTGGTGCGACGCGAGGCATTCCAATCGCAGTGCGTGATTACCTCTTTCGATCACGCAGCGCTGGCGACCGTCAAGACGCGGGCCCCCGAACTGGTCACCGGCGCGATCGTAGGCGGACAGATCGATGCGGCCTTGAATTACCAAACCGACTTCCTGAGCCTCGAACAAAAACTGGTCACCGCCGATCTGCTGGCCGCCGCCCGCCGCCGAGGCTTGCTCGTCCACGTCTGGACGGTCGACGACCCGAACGACATGGCCCGCCTCATCGACCTGGGCGTCGACAACATCATCACCAACCGCCCAGCCGTCCTGGCCGATCTCCGAACGAGCAGACCGCGCGACCGCTGATTCGAAGCTCACACCGATGCCCAAATGCCGACTACCGTTTCTTGCCGGACTTGCCGCCCGCCGGACGCTTGCCCTGCTTCTGCACCGCCGACTGCACCCGCATCGGCAGCCCGAACAGCCGGATAAACCCGATCGCGTCCGTCGGATTGTACTCCGCCCCCATCGTAAAACTCGCCAGCTTCTCCGAGTACAGCGAATACGGGCTCTTCGCCCCAGCCGTCTCGCACGTCCCCTTAAACAGCTTCACCCGCACCGAACCCGTCATGTACCGCCCCGTCCGGTCGAAGAACGCGTCCAGCGACTCCCGCAGCGGCGTGAACCACTGACCGTAATAAATCATCTCCGCGTACTTCAGCGAAAGCTGCTGCTTGTAGTGCATCGTCTCGCGGTCCAGCGTCAACGCCTCCAAGCCGCGGAACGCCTCCACCAAAATCGCTCCGCCCGGCGTCTCATACGCCCCGCGCGACTTCATCCCCACCAGCCGGTTCTCCACCAGGTGCGTCTGCCCCACCGCGTGCTGGCCGCCCAGGCGATTGAGCGTCTCGACGATCTTCACCGGCTCCATCGCCTTGCCGTTCAAACCGACCGGCACGCCTTCCTTGAAATCCACCACCACGTACGCCGGCTTGGCCGGAGCCTTCGACTTCGCCACGCTCATCACCCACAGGTTGTCCTGCGGCTCGTTCCACGGGTTCTCCAGGTCCGCCCCCTCGTGGCTGATGTGCCACAGATTCCGGTCCCGCGAATAAATGCTCTTGCGGCTGGCGGTCACCGGGATGTTGCGCTTCTGGGCGTACTCCAGCGCCGCCTCGCGGCTGGTCAGCTCGAACCGCGGATCCTTCCACGGCGCGATAATCGTCAGCTTCGGGTCCAACGCCATGAACGTCAGCTCGAAACGCACCTGGTCGTTGCCCTTGCCCGTCGCGCCGTGGGCCACCGCGTCAGCCCCCGTCTCGTGCGCCACCCGCACCTGCTCCGCCGCGATCAGCGGCCGCGCAATCGACGTGCCCAGCAGATACTTGTGCTCGTACACCGCCCCGCCCTTGAGCATCGGCCACAGGTAATCGGTGACGAACGTCTCCTGCAGATTCCGAATCACCACCTCGTCGGCGCCCGACCGTTTGGCCTTGCCAACGATGCCCTTGAGCTCATCCTTGCCCTGCCCGATGTCCGCCACAAACGCCACCATCCGGCAGCCGTAGTGCTCCTTGATCCACGGAAGAATAACCGACGTATCCAGCCCGCCGCTGTACGCCAGGACCACCTTCTTGACATTGTCAGCCATGACTCTTGCTCCACCAAGGGTTCCATTTCAAACCGCATAGAATATCAGAGCCGGTGATGCGACGCAACGCCAATGCCGCCCGACAATAACAACCTTTTCCTTGCCCCGGTAAAGCCATCCTGGCAAAATGTAAGAGTTGACGGCTCTGCGTCAGCCAGAGTTCCTGTTCCATAAGGTTGCTTGACAAAGGAGGCTGCGTTCATGAAAAAGTCCAAAGTCCTGCGAATCTCGCTCATCGTCCTGATCGTCCTGGTCGTGCTCGTCGCCGCGGTCTGGCTCGCCATCGACTCGATCGCCAAGACCGGCGTCGAACGCGGAGCCCAATACGCCCTCCAGACGCCCACCGAACTCGACTCCATGAATGTCAGCCTGCTCCGCGGACAGGTCGTCATGAACGGCCTGACCATCCGCAATCCCGAAGGCTTCAAAAGCGACCACCTCATGCAGTCCGGAACCTTCGACGTCGAAGTCGCCCCCGGAAGCCTCCTCTCCGACACCATCGAGGTCAAACACTTCGAACTCGACGGCCTCGACCTGATCATCGAACGGCAACTGACCGGCACCAACGTCTCGAAAATTCTCGACAACCTCAAGCGCTTCGGCAAGGAAGATCAGCCGGACGAACCGGCTGAGGATGAGCCAGCCGAAGGCAAACAAATCCGCGTCGACCGCATCGTCGTTCGCAACGTCGCCGCCCATTTCGTCCTCACCGCCACCGCCGACAAGGCCCCGCCGGTCACCGTCAAAGTCCCCGAACTGGTCATCGAGGACATCGGCAGCGGCGATTCCGGCGCCGTCACCGTGGCCGAACTGGTGGCCAAGGTCGTCCCCGCCATCCTCGCCGGCGTCCTCAAGGAGGCCAAGGGCGTCGTCCCCGATGACATGCTCGGAAACCTCGACACCCAGGTCGCCGAAACCGCCAAAGCCGTCCAGGGTGCTGCCGGTGCCCTGATCGAAAAGGGCGGCGAAGGCGTCGGCAAAGCCGTCGAAAAGGTCGGCGAACTCCTCGGCGGCGACAAAAAGAAAGAAGAATAAACCCGCCGACCGCCCGGCATGCGCCGTCGCCAACGTCTGACCGATTGCTTTTCAACCGCCAATGCGGTATTGATATAGGGCCGCGCGCGGCTAGAATTCAGGTGATTTTCTCCTGACAGGGCAGATGGCGACATAATCGTTATACTATACTATAATAAATATTAATGTTTGAAGCACTGACCGACAAACTGAACAACGTCTTCCGCTCCATCTCCGGGCGGGGACGAATCACCGAAGAAAACGTCCAGGACGCCATGCGGCAGGTCCGTCGGGCCCTCCTCGAAGCCGACGTCAACCTCGACGTGGCCCGCAAGTTCTGCGACCGCTGCGTGGAAAAGGCGCTGGGACAAGAGGTTATAAAAAGCCTCCACCCCGGCCAGCTCATGATCAAAATCTGCCACGATGAGCTGGTCCAGCTCATGGGCCCGGTCGATACCCGCATCTACTACGTCAGCCCAGGCCCGACCGTCATCCTGATGGCCGGCCTCCAGGGCTCCGGTAAAACCACAAGCTGCGCCAAGCTGGCCAAATTCGTGACCTCCCAGGGCAAACGCCCCGCGATGGTCGCCTGCGACCTCCAGCGGCCAGCCGCCATCGAGCAGCTTCGCGTCCTCGGCGAGCAGATCAACGTCCCGGTCTACCTCGATCAGAACAACAAGAACCCCGTCGCCGTGGCCCGCGCCGGCGTCAATTTCGCCACCAGGGAAAACCGCGACGTCGTCATCATCGACACCGCCGGCCGCCTGCACATCGACCAGGAAATGATGCAGCAGGTCGCCGACATCGCCCAGGCGACCAGCCCCCACCAGATCTACCTGGTCTGCGACGCCATGACCGGCCAGGACGCCGTCAACTCAGCCAAGGCCTTCAACGAACGCCTCGAACTCGACGGCGTCATCCTCACCAAATTCGACTCCGACGCCCGCGGCGGCGCCGCCCTCTCCGTCAAGGAGGTCACCGGCAAGCCCATCAAGTTCATCGGCGTCGGCGAAAAACTCGACCGCCTCGAGGAATTCCACCCCGACCGCATGGCCAACCGAATCCTCGGCATGGGCGACGTGGTCGGACTCGTCGAAAAGGCCCAGAAAGAGTTCGACGGACAGGAAATGGCCAAAATGCAGGAGAAAATGGCCAAAGGGGCCTTCTCCCTCGACGATTTCCTGGTCCAGCTCCGCGGCATGAAGCGGATGGGCTCCATGAAAGACGTCCTCAAGATGATCCCCGGCCTCGGTTCCCAGATCCCCAACATGGACGTCGACGACGGCGAACTGGTCCGGATGGAGGCCATCATCCAGTCCATGACCCCCAAAGAGCGCAAAAAGCCCGAAACCATCGATTTTACCCGCCGCCGCCGCATCGCCAACGGCTCCGGAACCGCCCCGGAAGACGTCTCCGGCCTCGTCAAGAGCTTCGTCCAGATGCGGGGAATGCTAAAACAGATGTCCGGTATGGGCTTCATGGACCGCATGCGGATGGGCTCCCAGATCACCCAGGCCGGACTTATGACTGGAAAAATACCCAAGCTGAAGGTACAATCACCCAAATCGTCGGCTCAGCTCAAGGCTGAGAAACGTAAGAAACGAAAGCGGCGATAACGATCCGACGGTGGGCGACCACCGGCAAAAAAAGAAGGTTTGGAGGATATCCGTGTCGGTAAAGTTGAGACTCAAGCGATTTGGACGCCGGAATCGGCCGTCGTACCGGATCAACGCAATGGACATCCGCTCGGCCCGCGACGGCCGGGTGATCGAGGAATTGGGCTTCTATGACCCGCTCGCCAAGGGCGAACAGCCGCAGTTCAACGTGAACCGCGACCGCGTCGAATATTGGCTCAGCGTCGGCGCCCAGCCCAGCGAGACGGTCAAAGGCCTCCTCGAAAAGGCCGGCATCAACGCCAAGGCCGGGGCCCAGCCGAGCGCCAAGAGCGAATAGCCAAAGGGCAGCGGTGGCGTCCTTTCCGATTTTGTTCGTGGGGCTTCCATGCGCATCGACGTCTTGACGCTGTTTCCCCAGCAGGTCGACGATTTCCTCAACTACAGCATTATCGGACGTGCCCGGCAACGCGGCCTCGTCGAAATCGTCTGCACCGACATCCGGACCTACAGCGGAGACAAGCACGGCAAGGTCGATGACAAACCCTTCGGCGGCGGACCCGGAATGGTCCTCCGCCCCCAACCCGTCGTCGAAGCCGTCGAAGCCGTCGAAGCCGCCGACCAACGCCGCGGACCGCGAATCCTCATGACCCCGCAAGGCCGGCGACTCGATCAGCCGCTCGTCCGCGACCTCGCCGCCCACGACCGCCTGATCGTCGTGGCCGGCCACTACGAAGGTTTCGACGAACGAGTCCGCCTGATCCTCGCCCCGACCGAAATCTCCATCGGCGACTACGTCCTCTCCGGCGGTGAACCCGCAGCCGTCGTCCTGATCGACGCCGTCGTCCGACTCCTCGAAGGCGTCGTCGGCGATGAAGAATCCCTGGCTGAGGAATCCTTCACTCACAGCCGCCTCGAATACCCGCAATACACCCGCCCGCGCGAATACCGCGGCCACCAGGTCCCCGAAGTCCTCATCTCCGGCCACCACGCCGAAATCGAAAAATGGCGAACCGACCAAGCCCAAAAACGAACCGCCGACCGCCGCCCCGACCTGATCCAATGACCGCCTCCCAAATGTGGGTCCGCCGCCCTCGGCGGACTCTTCTCCCCTTCGACGCTGCAACGCCCACCTCACCCCCCACGCATCGACACAACCGCTAATATATGTCATTCCAGCGCAGGCGGGAATCCAGAAAATGCAGGGTGCGTCGTCCCGACGCACCAGCTTTCGCTCCCTGCCCGTAATCTCATGAAAGGCTGCCTCCATCGGTTACACTCTTGTGAGTCGTTGGAGGAAACCAGAAGAGCCTTCGAAGGAGACAGCCTTGAACAAGAGGTATGAGAGTGTAGCGTGTGCGGGCGTGGACGTCCACTACCAGTTCAGCACGGTGGCGTTTCGGGACCACCGGGCGAAACTGGGTGTGTTTTCGCCCGCGAAAACACACCTTCCTGTCGCACCTGCGCTCATTTGCCCATCGTGGCGGGCATCGGGCCGATCGGGACGGGGCTTCTTGGCAATTGCGACAGCCCTTCCCTCGCCTTCGCCCACACTTCATCGGGTAGCACGATGGCCCACGCGTTCTGACCGTTGGGTAATGCCTCAAATCGCGGCGAAGATTCCTGCTTGTAGGAACAACTGGCGATCTGTCGAGGGCTGACCTGGGCAGTGTTGGCCTCGGTCGAGAGAACCGTGGCCGCTACCAGACAATACGACCCGGCAGGAGCCGACCATGTCTCTTCCGGCTCTCGGCGAGATCCCCGGACAGGGAAGTTGTGACGCTGGCCTCGATAGATGTGTCCTTCGGGAGAAACGAGAAGGTTGAACTCATGGTGCGTCCACAGGCACTCTCCCATCTTGAACTCCGGTGGCCGAAACCGGCATTCGGCCCATAGCTCACGACCGCGAAGGTCCTCGGGCGCCTGCAGCTTCATCGACACCTCCACCTTCTCGGGTTCATCTCTGATCTCCGGCGGGCAGAGGATGGTTTCTTCGCGTACGATTCCACCGTACAGCAGAATTTCCCTGAAACACACATACCGGGATGCGGTTGCCACGACGACGTTGTAGCGGCCGGGTCGAATGGGCCCAAAACCGGCGATGCCCTCGGCATCCGTCTGCTCCTCAAGGGTTTCCTCTTGCTCAGTAAACGGCTTGCCCTCCAGTTTGACCGTCCAGCCAACCACCGGCTTCCCATCCGGCGTCTCCTCCACCAACCGAACCTTCAGCCGAACAAGATCGGTGCCCGGCGCAGCCGACGCTGCGGGAGGCTGCCCCATCGCCTCCAGCCGCGCCAGAAACGCCTCGTTCTGCCGCTGCATCTGCTGAAAGCCCAGATACCCCAACACCAATCCGCCCAGCACCGCCACCGTCAATACCGCCATCAACACGATCATCATCCGCTGACCCATGACCTGCTCCTTCATCGCCTCGAACCACAATTTTCTCGCCACCGCCGCCGGGTCGCCGAACTTCGCCAAGACCGCCCGCCGCGCCGCCGCCTCATCCCGCGTCCGCAACAGCTCCCGCCGATATGCGCACTCCAGATGATCCGCCAACTCGTCAGCGATATCCCGCCGAAGCCCCGGCGGCTCCTCGCCGTACCCATCCGGAAACGCCCCGGCTATCCGCTCAACCCATGACATGGTCGGCTCCGCGAAGGATGCCGTTGACCCCAGCCGAAAATCGCGACCACTCCCGCCGACGCTCCGAAAGCTCACCCTGTCCCGCCGGCGTCAGCCGATAAAACTTCCGCCGCCGGCCCTCCCGCGTCTCCTCCCAGAACGCCGTCAATAACCCCTGACGCTCCAACCGGTGCAAAGCCGGGTACAAACTCCCCTCCTTCAAATCGAAATACCCGCCCGACTCCGCCACGATCGTCTGCGCGATCTGATACCCATAATTCGCCCCCCGCGAAAGCACCTCCAAGATCAACGTCTCCAACGTCCCCCACAAATTCTTCGCCACCATGTGTCCACTCCTTTGCCTAGCGCCTCTATGTACTAGCATAGACCGACTAGGTATTGATGTCAAGATGATTTTTCCGCAATCCACGCAGCCAACCGATCCCCACCCCCCGCGCGCCATCAGCCCCAACGGGGCGCAAGAATGTAGCCAGGAGGCGTACGCCCCTGGGTATCAAACGCCCCCGCGCGCCAATCAGCCCCAGCGGGGCGCAAGAATGTAGCCAGGGGCGCGAGCCCCTGGACCTGAAGGGGCGCGAGCCCCTGGACCTGAAGGGGCGC
>JAAYCJ010000317.1 GCA_012729815.1 Phycisphaerae bacterium
ACGACACCGCCATCTCGCCCGTACCCGCCTACGGCGACGACGTCCGCGAGTTCTGGACCAACTTCGGCTACCAGCCGCCTGAGATCAGAACCGACCCCGATTTCGCCGCCTGGGTCCAACCGCGGCCGACCGAACCAACCATGTGCGCCGCCTGCCTGCGACGCGGCAACCACCTCTACCTCGCCTCCATCTACGCCGAAAAGCCCAACGCCGCCTTCGACCGGGCCCGCTCGCTGCTCGCCGCCTGCGCCGACCGCGGCTTCGACGACCTCGCCGCCGAACACGAACGCTGGTGGCGAGGCTACTGGTCCGTCTCCGCCAAGGTCCACACGCCGGACGCCGACCTGGACCTGCTCTACTACCTCGGCCTCTACAAACTCGGCGCAATGGCCGACGCTGACGCCCTCCCAGCCGGTCTGCAAGGCCCGTGGATCGAAGAATACCGTATGCCGCCGTGGGCCGGCGACTACCATTTCAACGTCAACGTGCAGGAATGCTACTGGCCCGCCTGCGGCGGCAACCACCCGGAACTCCTGCGCCCGCTCTTCGAGATGGTCTGGAGCTGGCTGCCGCGCCTCCAACGCAACGCCAGGTTGTTTCTCGGCATCGACGACGGTCTCCTCGTGCCGCACGCCACCGACGACCTCGGCACGCGAATATCCAGCTCCTACCTGGCCGTCATCGACTACGGCTGCGGCGCGTGGATCGCCCAGATGATGTGGCAATACTACCGCTTCACCGGTGACCGCGAATTCCTCCGCAGCCGCGCCTACCCCTTCATGAAGGGCTGCCTGCGAACCTACGAAGCCGTCATCGAACAAAGCGGCGGAACGGACATCGCGATGACCCGTTCGCCCGAATTCTCCGCCGGACCGGGACGCGCCTGGGGCGCCAACGCCAGTTTCCAACTGGCCCTCGTCCACGTCCTCGCCCAGGGACTGATCGAAGCCTCGCAAATCCTCAACTGCGACGCCGACCGCCGCGACCGCTGGCAACGTCTCGACCGCGACCTGCCCGCCGCCAGTATCGCCGACGACGGACAAGGCGACGAAATCTTCGTCTGTGACGATCAGCCGCTCGACCGGCCCCACCGCCACCACTCGCACCTCGCCGGCGTCCACCCGTTCGACACCCTCGAATACGAACCCGGCGGCCGCCACCACGAACTCGTCGAACGCTCCTACCTCCGATGGATCAAAATGGGCATGGGCAACTGGTCCGGATGGTGCGTGCCGTGGGCCTCCATGCTCTGGTCACGACGCGGCGAAGGCCATGCCGCACGCCACTGCCTGCGAATCGTCCGCGAATTCTTCATACGACCCGGCTACGCTACCACCCACGACGCCGTCCACGCCGGCTTCACCACCTATACCGAACGTCCGCTGGTCATGCAGCTCGACGCCACGATGGGCGCAGCCGCCGCCGTCATGGAAATGCTCGTCCACACCCGCAAAGGAGTCCTCCACGTCTTCCCAGCCGTCCCATCCGACTGGCCAAACGCCCGCTTCGAGAACATCCGCATCGAAGGCGGATTCCTCGTAAGCGCCACCCGCCAAGCCAACCAAACCACACAGGTCGAGATCGTCAGCCTCCTCGGCAACACCCTTCACCTGGCCAACCCGTTCGGCAAAGACTCACGAGCAACCATCCATAGCAGCAACACCAAACCCCAAGCCATGACCGGACACCACCTTACCGTCCCAACCACGCCCAACGACCGCCTCACCATCCAACCAGCGTAACCGCCCTCCCAAAAAGAGCCGCGACCGCGAGGAAGCGGCGCCTTCGACCGACCGCCAGACACGCTTCCACAGTTGCCGGTTGCCGATCCCACCGGAGACGTTTACCATGGTGCAAATATCGCCGTGACAGATTCACGAAGGCCACACAACCGAGGTCACAATGGCGGACAGGAAATCGCGACAGCTCATCCCGCTGCGGGACACCGTCGGCGGGTTCTTCAAAAAACGCGGGTGGTTCCGCACCGAACGCCTGCTGACCAACTGGTACATGCTCGCCAATGACGACATCGCCGTGCTGATCGACACGGTCAAACCCAAAATCGTCAATCTCTTCGTCCACGGCCGATACGGCACCCTCCGGGCCCTCCTCTACGACACCGGCTGGAACGCCGCCATGAGCAACTGGGTCTACGGCATCGTCCCCTCCTGCCGTCGAGACGGCCGAACCCTCCTGCCGCTGCGATTCGGAGCCAAGATCACCGAGCCGGAATCGGTCGAGTTCGACCCGATCCACCGGCGGCTGGTGCTCAAGGGCCTGCGATTCTTCGCCACCGCCAGGCCCGACGATGTTGTCTCTTCCGCCATCCACGTCACCGGCCTCGCCGCCATCCCCCAGGTCGACGACGAACCCCAAGACCAAGCCATCCACGCCGACTGGACCATCCAACTCGCCGACCGCGGACTGGACGTGTCCGTGAATTTCAACGGCCCAGCCGAATCGCCAACCCTCCTGAGCTTCTGGTACCCACTCTTCACCCACGCCGGCAACGACCCGATCGACTACCAGGCCAATCAGCCCATCGACGCCAAGAGCAAAGTATCGCTCACCGACGACCACGGCCGCCTCCCGCGACTCGAAATCAAAACCGACAGCCGCCCCATCACACTCCACCCCCGAAGCGAACCGTCCCTTCGCGGAGCACACCGCCTCGCCGTCGAAACCGGACCAACCCTCTCGATCCGCCTCAAACCCAACGACGTCACCCTCGACGTCAACCCGCACCTCAACGCCAACCGCAATGAAAAACTCACCGTCCTCGCCGACGACCAG
>JAAYCJ010000318.1 GCA_012729815.1 Phycisphaerae bacterium
GTCTTGGCGGCGGTGCCGGCCCGCGGGTTGACGATGCGGACTTTGTAGTCGACCAGTTGGAGCGTCTCGATTTGCGGGTAGTGGCGGACCAGGGCTTTGCGGAGGGCGGCGTCGAGGGCGTTGACCGGCCCGTCGCCTTCGGCCACCTCGTGTTCGATGCGGCCGTCGACGGTGAGCTTGACGATGGCTTCGGTTCCCGGCGGGGCGTCGTCGCGCTTGAGGATCACGACCCGGTAGTGGTCCAGCTTGAACGAAGGAGCGTACTGATCGAGCAGCTTGAGGGTCAGCAGATGGAAGGACGCGTCGGCGGCTTCGAACTGGTAGCCCTGGTTTTCGAGGTCCTGGACGCGGGCCAGCACCTTGCGGGTCAGGCCCTTGTCCTGGAGCTGCTGGGTCAGGGCGCTCTTGGCGATCACGTTGCTGGCCCCGGAGAGCTCGCTGATCAGGACTTTTCGGGTGTTGCCGACCTCTTCGGGAGCGACGTGCTCGTAGCTGGCGGTGTCCTTGAGGATGGCGTGGACGTGCATGCCGCCCTTGTGGGCGAAGGCGGCGGTGCCGACGTACGGCTGATGCTCGGGCAGGTTCAGGTTGGCGATCTCATAGACGTAGCGTGAGACCTCGGTGAGCTTCTTGAGGTTCTCCGGCCTGGCCAGGGCGTCGCAGCCCATCTTCAGGACCAGATTGGGGATGATGGCGGTCAGGTCGGCGTTGCCGCAGCGTTCGCCGATGCCGTTGATCGTGCCCTGAACCTGCCCAGCCCCGGCCCGCACCGCGGCCAGGCTGTTGGCCACAGCCAGGCCGGTGTCGTTGTGGCCGTGGAATCCCACCGTCACGTGCCCACCGAGGTGTTTGACCACTTCGGCGGTGATCTCGAAAACCTCATTTGACAGGCTGCCGCCGTTGGTGTCGCACAGACAGGCCGTGGTCGCCCCAGCCTCCGCCGCCGCCTGGACGATCTTGAGTGCCGACTCGGGGCTGCGCTTGTAGCCGTCAAAGAAATGTTCGGCGTCGAAGACCACCTCTCGCCCCTGATCGCGGCAGTAGCGGACGGACTCGGCGATCATCCGCAGATTCTCATCGAGGCTCGCCCCCAGCACCTTCCTGACCTGGTACTCATCCGCCTTGCCCACGATGGCCACCACCGGGGCCTGGCTGGCCACGAGGGCCCGGATGCTGGCGTCCTCAGCCACCGCCACCCCTTTCTTACGCGTCATGCCGAAGGCGGTCAGCTTCGCATGCTTGAGCTCGACGTTCGCCATCTCGGCGAAGAAGGCCTCTTCCTTCGGGTTGCTCAGCGGATAGCCGCCCTCGATGTAGTCGACTCCGAACTCGTCGAGCCGGCGGGCGATCAGGATTTTGTCCTCCCGCGAGAGCGAGACGCTCTGGGCCTGCGTCCCGTCGCGCAGGGTCGTGTCGTAGATCGCCACCTTCCGCCTGTCCGCTCGTTGGGCCATTTCGCGTCTCCGTCCTATACGCCGGCCGGCACCAGACACAAGAATCGGCAGACCGACGAGCCGTTATTGACGAATTGGTGCTTTTCGTTCGGGGCCACGTAGATGAACTCGCCGGCGGCGAAGGGCGCCGACCCCTTTTCGGTCTGCATTTGGCCCGACCCTTCGAGAATGTACAGCTCGTGCTCCCAGGCGTGGGTGTGGAGCGGGGTCTGGCCGCCGGGCGCCAGTTCAAAGAGCCGCATGTGGAAATTCGGGGCTCCGGATTCCTTGCCGATCAGCCAGCGGATGGTGGCCCCTTTGGCCCCTTCGGCGTTGACCGGTTCGGCTTTCACGTCCTGCCATTTCGCCTTCAGCATTGCCAGCTCCAGTCCAGGATGGCCCGGTCGTATTCGACCAGCTCATCCGGTTTGAAAAACAGCGCGATCTCGCGTTCCGCCGATTGGGCTGAGTCGCTGCCGTGCACCAGATTATACCGAGTGGCCACCGCGAAATCGCCCCGGATGGTTCCGGGCGGTGCGGTGATGCCGCTGGTCGGGCCCATCATGGTCCGCACCACCGACACGGCTGAGGGGCCTTCGACCACCAGCAGCACGACGGCGCCGGAGATGATGTAGGCGACCAGCGGCTCGTAGAAGTCCTTGCCCTTATGCTCGCCGTAGTGGGTCTCGGCGGTCTGCCGGGTCAGGCGGACCATCTTCATGGCGATCAGTTTGAGGCCCTTTTCCTCGAAACGGGCGACAAGCCGCCCGACCAGGCCCCGCTGAACCGCATCCGGTTTGAGAATGACCAGTGAGCGTTCCATCTCATCACCCCTCTGTCTATGCCACGTCGTTGAGGTTGATCGACATCTTTTCCCGACTTGAGAGTTTGGCCGCCTCGATGACCCGGACCACATCGGCGGCGCTCTCCGGGTCCACCAGCGTCGGCTGACCGCTTTGGGCCCGGTGATGCATTTCGCGATAGAACCGGCCGCTCTGCTCGCCGAACCCGCCTTGCGGGGCGTGCTCTTCGGTCACGGTCTGGCCGTCCTGATAACGGTACAGGACGATCTTCTTATCGTCGGAGGCCAGGATGGCGGTCCGATCGGCCAACACCTGCCAGCGGGGCAGCCCCGCCAAAGCCGCGGCTGAGACCTCCGTCTGACCGATCAGGCCGTTCTCGAAGGTGATGACCACCTTGAAATGGTCCTCGACGTCGCCCTGGTTGACCCGCTGCTGGAGGTTGGCGTACACCGAGACCGGACGCTGGCCGGCCAGCACGAGCACCTGATCGACGGTGTGCGGGCCCCAGTTGTTGAGCAGCCCGCCGCCAAACCGGCTTTGGAGCTGCCAATCATCGCGGAAGCTGTAGTTATGAATGAAACTGCTGATACTGAACGGCTCGCCGAGTTCGCCTGCGTCCCTGAGCCGCCGGATCACCTCGAAGTCCGCATCGTACCGGCGGTTATGGAAAACCGTCAGCCGTCGGCCCGTCCGCTTCGACGCCTCGATCATCCGCCGGGCGTCGCCGTAGCAGGTAGCCATCGGCTTTTCCACCAGGACGTCCTTGCCCGCCTCCATCGCCTCGATGGCGTGCCGGGCGTGGTCATTGGAAAGGGTGGCGACCACGACCATTTCGACTTCGGGATCGCCGAACAGCTTTTCGGGGCTGTCCCAGGCCCGGCAGCCGAACTCGTTGGCCTTGGCGTCGGCGTGCTCGCGGTTGACGTCGGCGACGGCCACCATCCGGTAGAGGTCGCTCACATGCTCCTGGATCGCCTTAACGTGGATGCCCAGACCGCTTCGGCCCAGCCCGCAGATTCCAACGTTGATCTTCGACATGCTCCTCGATCCTTCCTGCCGCTCCGGAGGCATGAAACTTTTATATTTTCGCCATTGCCGCATTGTTGGCAAGTATTTATAAAGACGGGAAGCGGGAAAAACGGGAAAAGCGCACGGAAGCGGACGTAGAATCGGCTGTGGTGGAACCGGAAAACGACGGAAGGTCAAGTCATGCTCATGAACTCCAAGGAAGCCATCGTATGCCTGCTCTGCGTCTCGGCCGCAGCCGCAGCGGCCCCCTCGGGCAAGCCGCTGAGCGAATTTTTCGAGAACGATCGCTCCAACGACCCGACCGCGACCACCCCAGCCACGGGTCGATCGGCCGGTCAGGCCGTCGCGGAGGTTAATGGCGCCCCTATCTCAGAACAGACGTTTCTCGAAACGCTCTATCAGACGTCGGGACTGAAGATCCTGCGGCACCTGATCGCGTTGGAGGCGGCGAGGCAGTTGGCTGAGTCCCAGGGCGTGCAGGTGACCGAGGAGGATTTCAACCAGGAGTTGCACCGGATCGTCGAGCAGCTTGGTCCCGAGGTCAACGGCAAGGGCCGGCTGCTCAGCGACGAGGACCGGCGGCGGATCCTTCGGCTGCTGCTGACCCGGCGGAACATGAGCTACGAGGAGTTCACCATGGGGGTCAAGCGTCAGGCGTACCTGCGGGCGGTGGCCCAGAAGCAGGCCGTGGTGACCGAGGAGATGTTGCAGGAGGAATACACTCGCCAGTACGGCCCGCAGCGTCAGATCAGCGTGATCGTGGTCGACGATCTGGAGTTGGCCCAGCGGATTCACAACGAACTGCAGGCGGGCGAGTCGTTCGACAAGCTG
The DNA here is from genome assembly GCA_012729815.1 of Phycisphaerae bacterium. Taxonomy (NCBI): domain Bacteria; kingdom Pseudomonadati; phylum Planctomycetota; class Phycisphaerae; species Phycisphaerae bacterium. The sequence continues at coordinate 4,097 of JAAYCJ010000318.1, forward strand.
GCGATCAAGCACTCGACCGACATGCTGACCGGGCCGGCCGGCGGGGCGATGGGAACCATCGCCGAGAACGACACGCGCGTGCCCGCGATCGTGCGGGAAATCGCGTTCAAGCTGGAGGAAGGGGCGTACTCGACGCCCATCCGCGACGGCGATCAATACTGGGTGATAAGGACTGATAAAAAGATCGCTCCGCGGCCGATAGAGTTTGATAAGGTCAAGGACGAGATGCGAACGGCTTTGACCCAACGGCTCGAACAGACCCTCATGGTGAAACTCCAGGAGCAGATGCTCAAGGATTCGACGATCGCGATCCACGACAAGCGGCTCAAGGGCGAGTTCGACGAGTGGTTCAGGACGGAGATTTTGAAACCTTCCAAGTAAGAGGCCATGGTGATGACCGAATACGATTCGATTGCGATGGAACCCGCTGGACGAATTCTGCGACTGCCGCCGTACCTGTTCGGGCGGTTGAACGCGGCGAAGCACGCGATGCGCCAGGCGGGTCAGGACGTGATCGACCTGGGCATGGGCAACCCGGTGGACCGCCCGTCCCAGATGGTCATCGACAAGCTCTGCGAAGCCGTTCAGGACACGCGGAACCACCGGTACAGCGCGTCGATGGGCATCGCGAACCTCCGGCGCGAGATCACCAAGATCTACCGTCGGCGATGGGGCGTGGAGCTCGATCCGGATAACGAGGTGATCGCCTGCCTGGGCAGCAAGGAGGGTTTTTCGCACATGTGCCTGGCCATGATGGGTCCGGGCGACACGGCGGTGGTCGGCGATCCGGCGTTTCCGATCCACATTTACTCGGTGGCGTTGGCCGGCGCCAACGTGATCTCGGTGCCGCTGGGCAACGACGAGAAGTTCCTGGCCCGGATCGCGGACGTGGTGGCGCACCTGTATCCGCGGCCGAAGCTGATCATTTTGAACTATCCGCACAACCCGACCACGCTGACCGTCGAGCAGGGTTTTTTCGACGAGGTGGTGGCGCTGGCCCGCAAGTACGAGGTTGGCGTGATCCACGACTTCGCCTACGGCCTGACCTGCTTCGACGGCTACAAGGCGCCCAGTTTCCTGGCTTCGCCGCGGGCCAAGTCGGTCGGCGTCGAGTTCATCACGATGAGCAAGGGCTACAACATGGCCGGCTGGCGGATCGGGTTCTGCGTGGGCAACAAGCACATGATCAAGGCGCTCGGCACGGTCAAGGGCTATTACGACTACGGGATTTTTCAGCCGCTGCAGATCGCCTCGATCATCGCGATGCGTCACGGCGACGAGGATATCGAGGAGCAGTCGAAGGTCTACACCAAGCGTCGCGACGTGCTCTGCGCGGGCCTGGAGCAGCTCGGCTGGCAGGTCGAGAGGCCGCGGGCCTCGATGTTCGTCTGGGCCCGGATACCCGACCAGACGCTGGCGGGCCAGAGCACGATCGACTTTTCGCTGAAGCTGCTGGAAGGGGCCAAGGTGGTGGTCTCGCCCGGCCGGGCGTTCGGCGAGAACGGCGAAGGCTACGTCCGGATCGCCATGGTGGAAAATGAGCTGCGACTCAAGCAGGCGATCAAGCAGATCGGGATCTTCCTCGGCCGCAAGCCGGAAAAGCGCGTCCGCCCCAGCCTGCCCAAAGACGCGAGAAAGAAGAAGACGGTGTCCTAGACCGGTTTTAGCGGGGAAAACCTGCCGTTCGCTCTTGGGCTTTCGGTATACGGAATAGTCCACCAACCAACCCGCGAGGTCTATCCATCATGTCACGAACCGGCATTGCCAACATCATCAACTTCATTCGCGCGGTCGAGCCTCGCGAGGAGGTGGACCTGGTGGCCCCGGTGGTCAACCAGATCCGCCTGGTCAACGAGCACGATCTGCCCGCGACGTGGCTGCTGCAGTACGACGCGCTGATCGACGATCGGTTCGTCCCGCTGCTGCGGGAGAGCCTCGACGACCGCCACGAGATCGGCGTCTGGTTCGAGGTCGTTCAGCCGCAGGTGGAAAAGGCGGGCATCAAGTGGCGCGGGCGGTACCCGTGGGACTGGCACAGCCACGTCGGATTCTCGATTGGATACACGCCGGCTGAGCGGGAAAAACTCGCCGACGTGCTGATGGAGGACTTCCGCGCGGTCTTCGGGCGATATCCGCGTTCGATGGGCTCGTGGCTGTTCGACGCCCACCTGCTGGGCTATCTGTCCGACCGGTACGGGCTGGTGGCGGCGTGCAACTGCAAGGACCAGTGGGGCACCGACGGGTACAACGTCTGGGGCGGGTACTACAACCAGGCCTACTATCCCAGCCGCGTCAACGTCCTGATGCCCGCCCAGACGGCTGAGCGGCAGATTCCCGTGCCGGTCTTCCGCATGCTCGGTTCCGACCCGATCTACCAATACGACTCGCTTCGCGGCGACGACCCGATGACCTGCCTGCAGGACGTGATTTCGCTCGAGCCGGTCTACAAGGGCGGCGGCGGCAATCCGGAGTGGGTGCGGTGGTTTTTCGACGTGAACTTCAACGCGCCGTGCCTGGCGTTCGGCTATACGCAGGTCGGGCAGGAGAATCCGTTCGGCTGGCCCGCGATGGCGGATGGGCTGACCGATCAGATCGGGTTGCTGGCCCGGAAGGCGGCCGCGGGCGAGCTTCGCGTCGAGACGCTGGAGGCCTCGGGCCGATGGTTCCGCCAGAAGTGGCCGCTGACGCCGGCCGCTGCGATCACCGCGCTGTCGGACTGGAAGAACGAAGGCCGCCGCTCGGTCTGGTACAACAGCCGGTTCTATCGCACCAATCTCTATTGGGAAGGCGACGACTTCCGCATTCGCGACATGCACCTGTTCGACGAGAACTACCACGAGCGCTACCTGACCGACGTCTGCACCACGCCGAGCAGCTTGTACGACACGCTGCCGGTGGTTGACGGCCATCACTGGAGCTACGGAAGCCAGCGGGCGGGCGTCCGGATCGTTCGGATCGGGCCGGAGGACAAGGCCACTCCCGTCTCCGCCGGTTCGCCGCAGGTCACCGAGCACGGCGAGGCCCTCAAGCTGGCCTTCGACACCGACGCCGGAGCAACCACACTGGTCTGCCAGCCCGATGCGATCGCACTCGACCTGCCCGACGGCTGCGGTCTGGAACTGACCTGGGCCCCGCAGGCGACGCTCCCGATCGTCGGGGTCGAGCCGCAGGCGTTGCACTACCGCCACTGCGGCCATCCGTACCGGCTGACCATCCAGGGCGGGCGATTCAATCGGGCGGTTAACAACCAGACGTCAATCACAGCCGCCGCCGAAGGGCGGCGGGTCGTCCTGGCCGCCAGACCCGGCGCATGAAAAAGGCGCCCACGGCATTCGGACGCCTTTGACACGTTCATCCTGTCAACCGGGTCTTACCCGATCGGTCCCATCCGCGAGGCGACTTCGACGAACGCCATGCGGGCCTGGTGCAGGGCGTGGTCGAGCATGTGCTTTTCGTCGCGGGCCAGGTTGCCTTTGGTCTTCTGTTCGAGCACCTCGAGCATGGCGATATTGAACTTGGCCAGGTCCATGTTGACCCGTCCGCGACCGCCCGGATGCTCCAGCAGACCCATCGCGAACAGGGCCTGGGTCAGGAAACTCTCGACGAGGGTGGAAAAGTCCGGTTCGGGCACTTCGGCCCGCTCCGCCGCGGCCTCGGGCGACGGGGCCTTGGTCTGAGCCGCCGGCTCGGACGGGGCGGTCTGGGCCTTGCGCTTTTCTTCCTCAGCCAGCCGCTGCTTTTCCGCCTGGGCCTGCTTCTTCCAATCGTCATCGACGATGATTTTCGGTTTGTCCTCAGCCATCATCGGTTTCTCCTTCGGTATTTTGCCTGCGCCTCGTCGGCTGGATACAATTCTATGCGATGGCCAACGGAAATCGACAGGCAATTCTGAAGGAAAAGATCGCCGCCTTGCCCAAGACGCCCGGCGTCTACATGTTCAAGGACGCCGAAGGGCGGGTCATGTACATCGGCAAGGCCAATGATCTGCGCGCGCGGGTCGCCAGCTACTTTCAGCCGGCGGCCGACCTGCACAGCACCCGCGGGCCCGCCATCGCCGAGATGGCCACCCGCGTGGTCGACATCGCCCACCTCGACTGCGAGAACGAGGTCGAGGCCCTGCTGACCGAGAACCGCCTCATCAAGGACGTTCAGCCGCCCTACAACGAGCGCCTCACCGACGGCAAGAGCTTCCCATATATCGAGATCACCACCTGGGAGGACTTCCCGCGGGTCCGCATCACCCGCGAACCGCACGCCAAGTCCAAGCTCTTCGGCCCGTTCGTCAACGTCAGCGGTCTGCGGGCGGCCATGCGCGAGCTCCAGCGGATCTTCAAGTTCTGCACCTGCACCCTCAAGTTCACCGAAGAGGACCTCCAGCGCCGCCGCCATCGCCCGTGCCTGCTCTACTCGATCCACCACTGCACCGCCCCGTGCGCCGGCCGCATCGACAGGCAGGCCTACCGCGAGGACATTCAGCGGCTGATCAAGTTCCTCTCCAGCAAGCGAAGCGTCGTGCTTCGCCAGATGCGCAAGGACATGGAGCAGGCCTCCGCCGACATGAAGTTCGAACTGGCGGCCAAGCTCCGCGACCAAATTCGGGCGCTGGAGTCGCTTGATCTGGCGGGCAAGCCGGACGTGCACATCCAGCCGGAGGTCTTCTTCACCGATCCTAAAGAGGGGCTGGAACGCCTGGCCAGGATCCTCGATCTGGACGGACCGCCGCGGGTGATCGAGGGTTTCGACATCGCCACCATCCAGGGCGAAGACTCGTGCGGGTCGCTGGTCTGCTTCATCGACGGCGTACCCTTCAAGGACGGCTACAAGCGCTTCAGAATCAAGACGGTCGAGGGCATGGACGATTACGCCATGCTGCGCGAGGTGCTGTTCCGCCGCTATCGCCACGTGGCACAGGGGGAAGAGCTGTTTCCCGACCTGGTGCTGATCGACGGTGGCCTGGGCCAGCTTCACGCCGCCCGCGAGGCCATCGCCGCCCTCGACCTCGACCCGCCGCGAATCATCTCGCTGGCCAAGCGCGAAGAGGAGATCTACGTCGATCGGACCGAACAGCCGGTCAAGCTCCCCCGCAACGACCCGGCCCTCAAGATCCTCCAGTACGTCCGCGACGAAGCCCACCGCTTCGCCCAGCACTACCACCATATCCTCCGCCGCAAGAAGGTCATCGGCGAGTAGGCCGGCCTTCAACGCACGGGGCAATCAGCTTCCTTCCGGGTAGACTGTCCGTTCCAGACCGGTCAGCAGGGCGTCGATGATGCTGTTGAAACCGTCGCAGGTCTCGCTGAACACGTCATCCGCCACCTGGTTGAGCCCTGTAAACAGCTCCGGGGTGACCGCCTTGCGGAAGGTGTCATCGCAGCCGCCCGAAACCAGTAGCACGACCGCCAAGACCAGCCCCGCTGCGATCCCGGTTCGCCTCAAGTTCATCGGATGCTCCCGTTTCACGTTGAATCGTCTCCGTGCCTCACCTATTATCGGACAGACCGACAGGAGCCCATTAAGCCCATGACCGACCCTCAGCCCGAGTCCCTGGTCAAACGTCTGGCCCGCTACGGCATCCATCCGGCCAAGCCGTACGGCCAGCACTTTCTGCTGGACCGGCACTACCTGGGCAAGCTGATTGAGCCGCCCGAGTTGGCTGAGGTGCGAACGATCCTGGAGGTCGGGCCTGGGCCGGGCAACCTGACGGAACTGTTGGTTAATACCGGTACTAACGTCATTTCGGTTGAGATTGACGAGCGGTTCGCCCGCCTGCTGACCGATCGTTTCGGCCAAGCCGCCAACTTCCGGCTGTTCCAGGGCGACATCCTGGCCAAGGGCGGGTTGAACCCCGAGGTGACCGCCCTGCTGCGCGAGCGCTGGGATCGCCCGTGGGCGTTGGTCTCAAACCTGCCCTACCAGGTGGGCACGGTGGTGATCGTCGAGGTCTTGCACCTGCCGGTCCGCCCAGCGGTGGTGTGCGTCATGGTCCAGAGGGAGGTGGCGGCCCGCTTGGCCGCCAAGGCTGGCGGCAAGGATTACTCCGCCCTTTCGGTGCTGGCCCAGGCGTACATGGAGGTCCGGCGGCTGGCCGTGGTGCCGCCGGGGGCATTCTGGCCGCCGCCGAAGGTGGATTCGGCGATCGTCAAAATGACGGCGAGGCCCGAGGCGGCCGTCCGCGACCCTGCCGGCTTCCGCGACATGGTCAACCTGATGTTCCAGCACCGCCGCAAGACGCTCCGCTCGGGATTTCTGGGGCGGCTGGGTACTGACCTTCGCCGCCGGTACGAACAGGCCTTCGAGGAGATGGGTATCGACCCGGCAAAACGGGCCGAACAGCTTGATATCTATGATTTTATCGGACTTGGCAACCGGATCGCGGCCCTGGGCGGCGGTGGATGCAGCGATGCCGAACCGCAATAAATCGGCGTCCTGGCCGTTGGAATACGTAGAGTTCTCCTGGTAATGAGCGATGGCGACCTTCAAGCACTGGTGCGGCGGGCCCGGGACGGGTCGGCCCAGGCGTGGCAGGAGTTGATCCGGCGTTACTCGCCGGGCCTCCTGGGCTACCTGGTCCGTTCGGTGGGCAACCGCACCGACGCCGAGGAATTGCTGCAGGAGACGTTTCTGAGGGTGGTTCGGGGGCTGCGGAACTACCGCGAGCAGGAACGATTCGAGGTCTGGCTGTTTCGGCTGGCGAGAAATCTGGTGATTGACCATTGGCGGAAGAACCGGCCGGTGCTCGATGCCGAACTGGCCGGAGACGAGAATGGCGGTCCGATCGACCGGACGCCCGGCGACGAGCCCGACCCGGCGGATGCCGCCGACATGCGGGAGCAGGAGGACTGGTTGACCGCCGCGATGGTCGCACTGCCGCCGGAACAACGGGATGCGATCCTGATGCGGTATCACGGCGGGCTGAGCTTCGACGAGATCGTCAAGGAAACCGGCAGCCCGCTGGGCACCGTGCTGGCCCGGGTGCACAGGGGTCTGGGAAAGCTGCGAAAGATGCTCAAGGACGAAGGCGATGAACCGGAAGCATGATGAGAACCTGACGGCTGAGCAGGTCGATCGCGAACTGCGGCTGCTGGATGCGTTTGCGTCGCCGGCGGTCGACGAGACCCTGGTGGGGAAGGTCTGCTCAGCGGTGGAGGTCGAGTTGTGGCGTCGGCGGCTGGACCGCCGGCTCATCCAGGTGCTGGTCCCGATTGCCGCAGCGGCGTGCATCGTGCTGGCGTTGGCCGTCGCGTGGCTCTATCTGGACGGGACGACCGCCGCGACCACCGCCGCCAACGGCTATGCCCAGGTGGAGGTTACGGAGGACTCGGAACCGATCGACCTGGAACTCGACGCCCTGGCCGAGCAGGTCCTGGCGGCCAACCGGATCGGACTCAATGGTGCCGATGGGCTCTGGTATGATGCAGCCTATGGCGAACTGGAATACATGGACCGCGATTTTTGAAACGGCTGAACCGACGATTAGGCGGAGACTGACCGATGCGCGTGTTGCTGGTGATTGTGGTAATCCTGTCCGTGGTGAACCTTTTGGGTCTGGCCGTGGTGGCGGGCCGCATGGCGAGGCTTGGCCCGCCCGGCCCGATCGGACCCGAAGGTCTGGTTGACCCGATGCCGCCGTCAGCGGGCGGCGCCGAGGTGGACGGCCAGGGACGGCCGGGTGGGCGACATGGCGAGTGGCCGGGTCCGGAGCACTGGCGCGAGGTCCGGCGGGTGGTCGAGAAGTACTTCCCCGAACTCCAGGAGTCGATGCAGGGGCCGGGCGCCGGGCGCCGGATGGGGCCGCATCTCCGCCGGCACTGGCGGGCGATCTCAGAGCTGGTCGAAGCCGACCGCACCGACCCCGAACTGGCGGGCCGGCTCGCCGACAGCTACCGCAAGGAGCGGGAGCTTGACCGGCTCCGATGGGACTACGACCATGCCACAGGCGACGACCGCCAGGCCGTCCGCCAGGAAATGCGCAAGCTGCTGGAAGAGCAGTTCGAACTGCGCCAGTGGATCCGCCAGCGGAAGCTCGAGGAACTCGCCCGTCAGATCGACCAGTTCCGCCGCGAGCTTGCGGAACGGGCTGAGCGGCGCGAAGACCTGATCGCCCGCGAACTCGACCGCCGCCTCGAAGCCCCGGGCCAGGAGCAGTTGCCCGAATGGTGATGCATCAGGCCAGTACCCGCTGATAGAGACTTGCACCGGGCAGTGGCTTCGGCCACAATGGCGGCAACTGGTGAACAGGACCGCAGCCGTATTGATGGAGCCGACGCACCAAACGGACCGTTCAATCCGGGCAACTCGCCGCTGACGAGCCCGCCGACCTTGCCACTACATCAGACCGGCTACCGTGTGGACCGGTCGAATCCCGTTTGTTGAGGAACGTTTCCATGAACGAGTCCGTGCAGCGGATGTATGTCGAGGAGCCCGCCAAGCGCGTTCCGGTCCTCTACGACGTCGACGTCGTGGTGGCCGGCAGCGGTATCGCGGGCAGCATGGCCGCCATCGCCGCCGGACGGCACGGGGCCAGGACCGTGGTGGTCGATCGGTTCGGCCAACTCGGCGGCAACATGGGGCCGGGACTGTGGGGCGGAGGCACCCTTCACCTGTCCCTGACCAAGGGGGAAAAGGACGACCTGGCCGACCTGGTCTGCCGCAACGGCATGGGCGGAATCCCCGATGAGTTCCATCGCCGGGCCGTCTTCGCCCGACCCAACGCCGACGCCATCACCGACGACCAGCGCCGCGAACTGGAAGAGGCCCACATGAACGTGCCGGACCTCCGCCTCGGCACCGGCGGCGGGCTGTCGGGCTATATCGTCGATTCGTTCGTCGCCTCGCACGTGCTGCTCGAAATGATGGACGAGGCGGGAGTCGAGACGCTGACCTCAGCCTACGCCGCCGACCCGATCATGGAGGGCCGCACCGTCAAGGGCCTGTACGTCGAGACAAAGTCCGGCCGGGTCGCGGTCAAGGCCAAGGTCGTGATCGACGCGACCGGGCAGGCCGACGTCGCCTGCCGCGCCGGGGCAGCCGTGATCAACATCACGCGGCCGAACCTGGGCCTCTACTTCGCCCTCAACCGGGTCGACGCGGAGAAGTACTTCCGGTTCCGCGACGCCAACGCCGAAGCCGATCCGGCGGACCTGGAGTGGGCCAAGCGGACCTTCACCTCGGAAAAGAACGAAGCCGACCCCTACGCCTGCCCGCCGCACATGCTCAAAGCCGCCCGCAAGGCCTACGAAGCGGGCGAGTTCGAGTTCGCCCGGAAGGTCGGCACGTGCGTGATCTCGCTGGTCCTCAAGGACGACCACTTCCGCGACGGTCTGGCGGCGGGGAGAACCGGCACCGTCGGCGAGATCGACTTCGCTGACGCCAAGGGCGTGGCCCTCATGGAGCGCGAGCACCGCGAGCACGTCTACCGGTTCGCGACCTTCGCCCGGAACTACATCCCCGGCTTCGAGGACAGCTACCTGCTGCTGACCTCCCCGTTCCTCGGCGCCCGCGGCGGACGATACCTCCAGGGCATCCGCCCCATCACCGGCGACGACGTGCGGGCCGGACGGCGTTTCGACGACGCGATCTATCCCTTCAGCAATGGTTCGGCCAAGGACAGTTGCGACGTGCCCTATCGGTCGCTGGTGCCGAAGGAGACCGATGGCCTGCTCGCCGCCGGTCGATCGGCCTTCGTCTACGGCCCGAACTTCCGATCCCGCTACTCGGCCATGCTCAACGGCCAGGCCGCCGGCGTCGCCGCTGCGATCTGCGCGAAGGACAACGTCCAGCCGCGGAACCTGGACATCAAGAAACTCCAGAAGGCCCTCCTGGCCCTCCGCTGCCCGCTGGGCACCCCGGAACGCCTCAAGGAGCTCGGCCTGGCCTGAGGGCCGCGACGACAAATCGTTCCCGCAGAACAACAAACGCCGAGGCCCATCCGCCTCGGCGTTTGCTTTTGTATCTGCGGAAGTGAGCGGTGGTTACCGCTGCGGCGCTGCCGGTCGCGTCGAAGCCGGCACGGGAACCGGTGTGGCGGGCGAGGACTCGTTTGCCGGTACTACCGGTTCGATGGCGGTCGAGGTTTCGAGCAGGTCCTCACCGTCCGCCGTCTGGGCCGAGGGCCGCACGCGAAGAGCCAGACTGGTGAAACTCACGTAGAAGTACCCGCAGGCGAAGAGCACCAGGAACGGCATCGACATCGGGGCTCGGCCGTAGTAAACGCACATGCACAGACACGCGATCATGTAGAAACCCAGGCCCATCTCCAGGAACGGCAGGCAGCTCTTGCGCCAGTGCTTGAATTCCTTGAGCCGATAGCGCCACTGGGTGTCGGCCGAGGCCCCCATCCCGAATTTCGGCGTCCGGACGAACTCGCCGCCGCGGCGGAAGAACCCTTCGATCGCAGCCAGGGCGTTGCTCGGCGAGATGCCGATGCCCAGCGCCATCAGGAACGGCAGGTATTTGATCTTATCGTGCCACCGGCTGAAGATCTCCCGCTGCGAACAGAGGTAGAACGCGCTGGCCGAGCAGGTGGCCAGCAGGAACAGCGAGACGTCGAACAGGATCCGACTGGCCACGCTGTGGGGGAAGATCATGATCCGCAGATACAGAGCCGGGAACAGCATCAGCGTCAGGGCGACTATGTACAGGTACACCGTGCAACTGGTCAGATGGAAGAACGCCTCGAGTTTGATCTTCCGGTTGACCGGAGCGGCCAGGATCGTCGGCAGCAGTTTACGGCAGGTCTGAGCCCCGCCCTTGGTCCAGCGGTACTGCTGCTGCTTGAAGGCGTTGATCTCCGGCGGCAGCTCGGCCGGCGAGATGATGTCCGGCACGTAGACGAACCGCCAGCCGCGCAACTGGGCCCGGTACGACAGGTCGAGATCCTCGGTGACGGTGTCGTGCTGCCAGCCGCCCGCGTCGTCGATGCACGACCGCCGCCACATGCCCGCCGTCCCGTTGAAACTCATGAACCGGCCCGATCGGTTGCGGGCGGTGTGCTCGATCATGAAATGCCCGTCCAGCAGGATCGCCTGCGACTGGGTCAGCAGCGACGAGTCGCGGTTCAGGTGGTCCCATCGGGCCTGGACCATGCCGACTTTCGGGTCGGCGAAGTAATGGATGGCCCGCTGCAGCACGTCCGGCTGGGGAATGAAATCGGCGTCGAAAATCGCGATAAACTCAGCGTCAGTGAACTTCAGCCCGTTCTCCAACGCCCCGGCCTTAAAGCCCACCCGGTCCTTGCGGTGGACGTAGTCGATGTGGTAACCCCTGGCCCGATACTGCTCGACGATCGCCGAGGCGATCTGCACGGTCTCGTCCGTGCTGTCGTCGAGCACCTGGATGTGCAGCCGGTCGCGCGGGTAGTCGAGCATGCACGCGTGCTCGATGATCCGCTTGGCCACGAACCGCTCGTTGTACATCGGCAACTGCACGCAGATCGTCGGCAGTTCGTCGAACCGGGCGGCGCACTTCGGGCGGTTCTTTTTGTACTTGTAGTATAAATAGACCAGAATGTACCGGTGCGTGCCGTAGAACGAGAGGGTGATCAGCGTCGCCACATAGATGCATAAAAACGACACGTAGGCCGTGTAGGCCCATCCCGTGTACGCGGGTACCGGCTCACTCATGTTGAACGTATCCTGCCCGATGAAGGCTAACATCGAATTAACGCCCTTCCATCCGCATCGGCTGAAGCTTCAGGGCGGCGGATCGTGGACCACCAAACCGCATGCTCGTCCCGCAGACCGGCATGCCCCTACTTTGGCTACAAAAAACTAAGCCGTATTGTACTTGATCCCGCTTTCCCGTTCAACACAAATCCCTGCCAATGAGGATCTCGGGATGGCAAGCCCCGGCCAAGGCTGTAGACGATGGCAAAAAGGTAATTTTGCAACCGCCGAAAGTCAAGGAAATACAATCTTTCAAAGCCCGTCGCCCGGCGGGCCTGAGGGAACGGGTTGGAGGTAGAAAAGCCACGTTGAATGGATGCGACGTGGATGGTTATTTGGAGTGTTAGGGAGGCATTGCTATGATTAAGAAACGTGCATTTACGCTGATCGAACTGTTGGTGGTGGTGGCGATTATCGCCATCCTGGTATCCATCCTGCTTCCGGCCCTTTCTCACGGGCGTTCTATGGCGGCCAAGGCCAGCTGCGCCGCCAACCTGCAGACCATCATCAAGGCGATGCAGTTTTACGCGGAGGACCACTACGACCTGTACCCGCTGGCGTGGAACATGCAGACGTGGGAGCAGACGGACGGCCCGGGCCTCTACGAGAAAGCCGGCTGGATGCGCCGCCTGTTCACCTACATCTACAACCCGCGGCCGGGGCTCTACGAGGACAACGAGGCCCGCGAGGTCTACAAGTGCCCCGGTTTCTACGCCCGCGACCACGATCCGTTCAACTACTTCCTGGGGGCCCGAGCCGCGCACACGCAACGCGTGCGCGAGCTGCCGGCCTCGAAGCGGTGCGCCCCCTACTGGTGGGTGCCGGTCAAGCGCTCGTATATCGTCTACCCGTCCGCGTTCATCATGGGCGGCGACTGCAACCGCCAGTTCGACCTTCAGGACTGCGACCGGGACGACTACACGCAGGAATGCCTGGCCTGGGAGGGCAACGGCGGCAACCCGTTCTGGGATCCGTTCCACAACGGCGGCCTGAACGTGATGTTCGCCGACTCCCACGTCAACTGGTTCACGCGGTTCGAGCCAAACCAGATGACCTACTCCTATGAGGATTACACGACGTGGGAAGGCGCGGCCTACGGCACAACCGGCGTCGCCAGTGCCGACTAACCTCCACTTTTACTATATAAGCAGCAGTGATAAGCACCAAAGACCAGATAGCCCAAGACTCCTCCTTGTGACTTCGGCACCTACAGTGAATGCCTCGGACGAAGACAGAGCGGCCAGCCGGTCGCTCTGTCTTTTTTGTGGCCGCTGAAGGTTCCGACCGCCCCTGCTTGCCCTAAGTCGAGGTCGCGGTACGGGGTGCGCTCGAAAATACGGGTTTTTTCCTTGACAATCCCCGCCGGGAAATTAACCTTGACTGGTGTAAGTGGCTACTTCAACAGGCTTTAACCAAAGTAAACCTGTGACCTTGCCCAAGCTCGCTCACAGTGAACAGATGCCGTCTCGATAAGTCTGCACTATTGCATCGCCGAGAAGGAGGCCTTATGTTCCGCAACGCTATCTCCCGGACGCTGGCGGCCGTTTTTGTCTGCGGCCTGGTGACCGGCTGTCAGTCGGTCCATCAGCTCGGTCACAAGCCCGCCAGAGGCTACCATGACCTGAGCCGCGTTCAGCTTCAGTTCTATGCACCGCCCGGCGCGTACGTTCAGATCGGCCAGCGATCCGAGCAGGTCAGCACCTACGGCGACGGCGAGCACCGCCTCGAATTGACTCCCGAGCAGTTCGCCATCTTCAACCTCAAGCCCGGCAAGCACGAGTTCAAGTACGACGCGATGGGCTGGGAAGGCGTAAGCCTTTACGGACAGATCGAGATTCCCAGCGTCTGCGGTCTGTTCGATCCGATGACCAAGACCATGCTGGACCGCACGTTCATCCCGATCGCCCTGCCCGGACCGCGGACCCTCGATGTGCTCTCGCCGCTGGACGATCGCTTCCCCTATCAGTCCACCGCCCATCGCCTGCGGATCTCGTACAGCGAGGTCGAGCGCCTGGCCCTGGGCGATATGGTGACCAAGGTGGTGTTCGTGGCCGATCTGGCCAAGGTCGAGGCGATGCGCGACGCGATCCAGATCGAACTGGTGGAGATGGAAGGCAAGCGTCAGCGGATGCTGGCCCTGATCAACGAGGCCAGGCTGGACTGGATCGACGATCCCGACTCGAAGGAGTTCATCCGGCGGCAGACGAAGCTGGCCCGCATGGATCAGGAGATCGTGGACCTGCAGGAGCAGCGGGTTCGCCTCGAGGCGCTGCTGCGGGCGGACACGGTCCTGACCCGCCGCGGCATGCTCGTGCTGGCGACCGATGAGATTCTGCCTCCGCATCAGGACCCGGTGGCGATGGCTGAGGAACTCGGCACCGTGGTGATGGTGATGCGGATCGGCGGACGGCACATGCACTGGGGCATTGCTCCGATGGAGCCGGCGGTGTTCGTCCCGTAGAACCAGGAATACAACCAATCCGGTCGGGCCGGTGGGCCCAGCCATCAGGTGGAGGCAAAGTTAGCGATGAAACAACTCAGGTTGGCGATGGTCGTTCTGATGCTTGGCGCGCTGGCGATTAGCGGCTGTACCTGCGGCACCTGTGACCGCAGTGAAGGGGCAGAGGAAGTCGCCCTGCTGCCCAAAGGCTTCTGCGTGTTGACCGGGCTGGGCGAGGCCGACTACGACGAGATGGGCTGGCCCCGCTACATCGTCGATCAGAAGGACGGCTCGGTCATGGTGCTGGTGACGCCGGACCGTTACATCATGGGTTCGCGGCGTGAGCCGGCTGAAATGCCGCCCCATCCGGTCCAGGTCGACCGCTTCTACATCGACCTCTACGAGACGAACAACATTCAGTTCGCCCGGTTCGTCAAGGACTGCCCCCAGATCCGCAAGGACGGATTCTGGAACATCGAGATGAACCACTGGAACTTCCGGAAATCGATGAACCCGTTTGTCAAGCCGTGTCAGGGTCTCTGCGGCAAGCTCGACAATCCCGCGCTGGCCGACCATCGCCTGACCAATCCGGAAGTGGATTGCCTGAACTGCCGCTGGAAGCAGCCGGCGTGCATGGCCGCCCGGTCCGGGGCCTACAAGCACTTCGTGTTCCTCGAACCGAGCTATTTCACCGAGTATTGGGCGCCCGGAGTCAATGACAGCCATCCGGCCCGCGCGGTCAGTTTCTGGGAGGCGTGGTACTACTGCCGTTGGGCCGGCAAGGACCTGCCGACCGAGGCCGAGTGGGAACTGGCGGCCGGCGGCGGCCGGACCCAGCTCTATCCGTGGGGCAATCTGGAGCCCGACGCCCAGCGGATGATGTGCAACTACGGCGGCGCCCGTCCCGGCGAGGACGGCTACGAGTACACCGCTCCGGTCAGCATGTTCGACGCCGGGCGCAGCCCGTTTGGCGTCTACAACATGGCCGGCAACGTCTGGGAGTGGTGCAAGGACAACTACTCGGCGACCGCGTACACCGCCGGCGACTTCGCCAAGGGCCAGGCCCGCCAGAGCGAGCTCGATCGGGCCCGCGTCAATCCGCTCGGCCCGCAGTTCGGCGACAAGCGGGTCATCCGCGGCGGCGCCTACACCAGCACGATCTACGACTGCCGCGTGACCGCCCGCGAGGCCTACGAGCCGAACTTCCATCCCATGAACGTGGGCTTCCGCGGAGTCCTGCGGGTCCAGTAGTTCGGCAACGCAAGACGGCGCAAACCATCGGCCGGCCCTCTGGGTCGGCCGATTTCTTGCGCGAATGGTGAGGCGCCCTTTCGATCAACCTTGCCGCGAATTCGGCAGCGGCCCCAGTTCCGTGGTCGCCACCTGGCGGATCGGCGGATGCGACTTACGCAACTGCTCGATGGCCTCCGGCGGGGCCGGCGCGTCGATCTTGAAGACCATCATGGCCCGGTCCTTGCGGCGCGAGAGGGTCAGGTCGGCGATGTTGATCCCGTGCTGGCCGAACGTCGTGCCGACCAGACCGATCGCGCCCGGCTGATCGTCGTTGACGATCACGATCATGATCCCTTCCGGCGTCATCTGCATGCGGTACCCGTCGATGTTGAGCACCAGCGGTTCGCCGTGGCCGCTGAGCGTCCCGGTGATCGAGTGCTCGCCGTCCTCCGCGGTCACTTCGATCCGCAGGCGGTCAGGCTCGGACGGCGAACGGCTCTTGGCCGACCAGGCCAGCTTGATCCCGCTGGAGCAGGCCAGCAGTTCGGCGTTGACCACGTTGATCGAGGTCTCCAGGTACGGCCGAAGCAGTTCAACCAGGGCTGAGCGAAGCAACAGCGGCAGCACCGCTTCGGCCTCGGCGTTGGTCGTGGTCACGTTGACCGACCGGATGCCGCCCTCGCCGATCAGTCCCAGCAGCACCGCCATCCGGCGGGCCAGGTCGATGTAACCCTGCTGAACCGAACTCACCGTCGCGGGCACGCCGGTGACGTTGACCGCCGATTGGATCGAACCGTGCAGCAGGTAGTCGAGCAGACCGGCCATCGCGTCGCGCGAGACGGCAAGCTGGGCCTCGTGCGTCGAGGCGCCCAGGTGGCACGTCGTCACCACGTTCTCCAGCTCGAACAGCGGCAGCTTGCCCGGCGGTTCGGACGAATAGACGTCCAGCGCCGCGCCGGCGATCCGGCCCTCCCTGACCGCTTCGTACAGCGCATCCTCGTTGATGATCCCGCCGCGCGCGTCGTTGACGATCACCGCGGTCGGCTTCATCACGGCCAGTTCCTCGGTTCCGATCAGGTCGCGCGTCTTGTCGGTCAGGCTTGCGTGAACCGACAGCACATCGATGGTGCGGAGCATGTCCGTCAGGTCGTGGACGAGGCGCACCCGGCCGTCCAACGCGCTGTCGCCGGGGAACAGCGGATCGTAGGCGCAGACGCTCATCTTGAACGCCAGCGCCCGCTCGGCCACCGCCCGGCCGACCCGGCCCAGCCCGATCA
>JAAYCJ010000319.1 GCA_012729815.1 Phycisphaerae bacterium
GGACCTGCGCGACAGCTATGAGCTTCGGGAACTGATCGAGACGCGTTCGGTCGAACTGATCTGTCAGCAGGCTACGGAGGACCAGCTTGCCGAACTCGACCGGATTTGCGAACAATTTGATGCCCGAAGTGCTTCGCAGGTGCAGATGAACGACATCGCCCACAACAATCAGGTCGACAGGGACTTTCATACCCACATCGTCAGGTGCAGCGGAAATCGGCAGTTCATGAAGGCCTGGTGCGGGTGCAACTTCGTCCGGGCGATCGTCAAGGTGACCAGGATGACGGTTGACGATTCAAGAACCAAGGTCGATGAACGGCTGGAGGAAAAGAAGCGGCACAGGCATCTGGTCGCGTTGTTCCGTGAACGCAAGACCGAACAGGCGGTCGAAGCCATTCGCGCGCACATCCGTGACGCGGCGGCCAAGGCGATCGCCGTCTACCAGGACCAGCGGGTGTTGGAGGATTACCTCTGGATGTAGTCACGTGGTTTGTCCGCCATCTTCGGCTCTGAATGGGCCACGGCTGAAGGTGGTTTCAAAACAGCGGCGGCCCCATGGTGAAAGGAGAGGGTTCATGCTAAAGAACGTGTCGATGGGATGGCTCCTGGCGCTATCCTTCGCCGCCCTGGCAAACGCCGGGGTCACGGCGATCGAAAAGTCAGGAGACCTCTGGCTGACCCAGGAGGTCCTGACCGGCGACTACAGCAGCGTCGCCTTCAATACCGGCGCCACCACCCAGTTTGTGGCGGTCGGCCCGAACGGCGCCGATGCCATCTACAAGACCGACGCGTGGCACACCATTCACGCCAGCGACGGGGCCTACACCGATGTGGTCTGCAACAGCGCGTCATGGGACCAGTTTATCGCCGCCAAATCCGCCGGCGGCGTGGACTACATCCCCTGGAACTCCGCCCAGGACACCGGCGTGACCGGCGTCTACGCCGCGGTGGCCAAAAACCAGGGAGGCACCAACTGCTACTTCGGCGTCAGCAGCACCGGCGCGGTCGAGGAGATCTACTACTCCGACGGATGGCGCACCGCTGCGACGACGGCCGCCACCGGATACACCCGGATTGCCTCGAACAACTTCGCCAACCAGGTCTTCGGGCTAAACGCCGGCGGCATCGACCTGATCTACTACCTCAGCGGCACTTGGTACTCCTACCAAGCCGTGAATGGTGCGTTTTCACTTCTGGTCGGCGACGATCAGGAAATCGATACCGCCTACGCTGCGGGTCCGGATGGAGCGGCCTACGTCTACTACCTGGGCGGCAGCTACCAGACCGCGCAGATCAACGGCACAGCCTACACAGCCCTGGCCCCGATCGGCGGCGACGAGCTGGGCTTCTTCGGCGCCCTGGCCTCCGGCGGCATCGAGAAGGTGACCTTCGACGCCGACGGCGCCAACGTGGTGACCGAACCCGTCCTGACCAGCGGGCAGTTCAGCCACCTGATGAACGACTCGATCTCGCCGTCGCTCCTGATGGCCATCGAAGTGCCCGAACCGGCGAGCCTGGGTCTGCTGGCGCTGGGCCTGCTGGGATTGATGCGCAGGCGAAGCTAAGGACTCGTTTACGGATTCGATTATCGACAGAACGGCCCGTGACGCCACGGGCCGTTCTGTTTGTGCAGATGCGGGCAGCCTTTATGGGACTCGTGCCCAAAGTGGAACAGATGCGCCACGTCTTCGCGTAGCGGTCCTGGCGCATGGGCGAAGTCCAGTACCCCTCCAAGCTCATCATCTACACGTGCTTCGCCGGACATTCCAGCACCGCCGCCGGCGCCAACATGGGCGGTTTCCCCGACGGCCACGCCGAATGCGTCCCACTGGACCGTGTCTTCATGGGCAGTTTGGGCGACTACAACCTCGACTGGACCTACTGGGGCGTCCTCGGTTACGACGTGCGATAGTCTCCATCCTCTTCGTCCAACCCGCCGTCCATCGGCATTGTTTTCGAGCCGCTTTCAGGTTATCGTGACGCGCCGCCGGCCTCGCCGTCAGGAGTCGGCGTTTTCCGCTGGGAAGCGATCGGGAGTTGGATTGGCTATGCTAATGGAGTTCAACCTGGACTTTGGGTATCGATTCCTGTACTCGCGCCGGCACTACCATCCGGCGTATTGCTGGGACGGGACGATCGAGTGCACGGACGGCCGGATCGTCGCGCTCGGGCAACTGGCGTATCCGGAGTCGTTCTACGGGCCGGTCCATTCGCCGACCGAGACGCCGCTGGACGGGTCGGCGTGGAAGCTGACGACGCATCGCGATCAGGCGGGAATCCACGTCACCGCCGACTGCTCGCCGGGGGCGGTCTTTTGTCTGAAGACCGCACAGGGACAGTTCACCTTCTCCGCCAGGCAAGTCCTGGACCAGGGGCGGATCGTCTTTCCGGTCGGCTCGAAGTATTCGCACTGCACGATCCTGGTGACGCGACAGGGGCATCTGTGGTTCAGGCCCAAGCCCTTGCCGCTCGAGGCGGTGGCGAACCCGGTCGATTTTCGGGGCGTCGACGTACTGAACTGGTCGCGGATGGATCAGGCGTGGATCGCACCAGGCGGCGGGATGGAGTTCGAACTGACCTTGCCGAACTTCGATCGCGGCGACGACGACGAGTGGCTCCTGCATCTGCAGGCCATGACGGCTGAGAAACGGGCAACACCCGAGACGCAGGCCTGCGCCTATATCCCGATGGAGTTGTGGGCCGACGGCCGGAAGGTCTGTTCGCTGGAGTATTACCTGCGGCACCACGATTGTCACGTCCAGGTGCTGCACGACGTGTGGGCGCGGATTCCATTGGATGAGCTGTCGCCGGGCGTTCATCAGTTTCGGCTGGTGAATCGGCATGAGCAATACCCGTTGCTGGTCAATCGCGTCTCGCTGCGGCCCAAGACGCGCGATCATCTGGCGATGCAGGCGCCGGTCTGGGCCCTGGTGGGCCAGGAGGCGATCGTTTCGGTCTACCTGCACCGCCGCGCGCCGATCGAGCTGCAATACGATCCGCGGTTGCTCAAAGCGATCGATCCCGTCGATCCGAGCGAACCGATCGGGCCGGGCCTGTGCGAGGTCCGCATGATCCCGCTGGCCGCCGGGCGGAACGTGCCGATCCAGGTCCGCGATCGTCGGACCGGTCAAACCGGCCACGCGGCGATCGCGGCCGTCTACGATCTTCAGCCGGAAACGTCGGAGGTCAAGGTCGGCTACGACATGACCACGGTTCCGCACGACGCCACCGGTGAAATGGACTGGCTCCTGGACTACACGCACCGGACGCAGTTGGGCAACCTGGTCGTCTTTCGGCCGTTCAATCCGCCGCCGATCGACGGGGTGCTATGGCGGCGGTGGGGTGAGTTCTGCAACCGGCATCGCATCCACGTCCAGGCGGTCGACGGCTATCAGGACGGCAACTTGATCGCCGGAGCGGGTCCGCACTTCATGGCCCTCGGCGGCCATGAGCTGAGCATGTTCACCTATTACGGCTATCCGGACAATCAATGCCGTACGATGAAGGAATCGGTCGAGCGGTATCTGAACCACTTCAGGCAGGACATCGCGCAGCGCAAGCGCCTCGGCCGGAAGATCGGCTACGGCGACGCCGGCGGCGGCCATCGGTACACGCTGGCGGCCGGTGCGGATTTCATCCGCGCCGAGACGATGGTGGCCCACACGATGCAGCACCTTTCGCAGTGCCGGCCGGCGGCCCAGGCGATCGGCGACGGTCAGTGGGGCGTTCATATCGCCATCCAGCACTGCAAGCAGCCGTACCTGGAAACGCACCTGGGCATGTACTACCTGTCGTTGCTTCAGCCGTGGATGATGGGCGCGTCGTTCCTGTACGAGGAAGACAGCCTGTTTCTGCTCTTTAAGGAAGAGCGTCAGTGCTGGGACGACGCGTTGACCAAGGGCAAGCGGGACATGACCCGGGAGTTCTTTCGGTTCGCCGCCACACATCCGCGCATCGGCCGGCCGGCGATCTCGATCGGCATCCTGCTGGGCCGCTACGCCGCGCCCTTTAACGGCTTTACCTGCATCGACGAGGTCGATCCGTCCTACAGCGTGTGGGGAACGCTGGGCCGAAGCGATCCGGCGTGGGGTCATCACCAGCCGGAGAAAGCGGCACAGCTTGTGGACGTCCTGATGCCCGGGGCCAGCACCCATCCGCTGCGGCAGCGGCACGACAAGATGCGATTCTACTTTTCCGGAACGCCCTACGGCGATTTCGACCAGACGCCTATCGAAGCCGACGCGGAGTTTCTCTCCCGCTACCGGCTGCTCATGCTCCTGGGCTGGAACACGATGATTCCCGAGGATTTTGCCAGGCTCAAGGACTACGTATCATCCGGCGGTACGCTGCTGCTGGGCGTTCCGCAGCTCAGCACGCACGAAGGGCGGGAGTTTCTGCGCGCGATGGAGGACCTCTCGCTTTTCAACGACGGCGACGTCCGCGATCTGTGCGGCGTGAGGATCATCGGCCGCGGCGAACGCTACAGCGGCCGGTGGCAGGCGACCGATCAGACGTTCGGCGACGCCACGTGCCCGCCGCTGTCGCGAATCCCCAGCGTCAGTGCCGATGAGGACGGGCCCTGTCATCTGGCCCAGATCGAACTGCACGGGGCCAGGCCCGTCATCGTCGATGGGCACAGCCAAAAGCCGCTGCTGGTCGAACACGCCCTCGGCCGAGGGCGGGTCTATCTGCTGACGACCTGGGCCTATCCCGGCCATGAGGAACTGTCCGACCTTGCCGGCGCGATCGTCGCGAGACTGGCCCAGCGGCACATGGGCGAATACCGGGTGGATGATCCTGACCGCGAAGTCTTCTGGACCCGCTGGCCCGAAGGCGACGGCTACGGCACGTTGATGCTCCTGAATACCGACTGGTCCGTCCGCGGCAATCGCAAGCAGGTGGCCGTCAAGACGCCGGCGGTGGCCTTCGAAACGGAAGTTCTCGAACGCCAAGCCAAGCTCATCAAGTACCTGCCCTTCGGAGCCCTGACGTCCGACTCCTGCGAGCCGCACGTGGAATTCCTGGAAGTCGGCAGGCACCAGGTCCGGCTGTGCATCCATGCCACCGGCCACCACCGCTTCTCATTTCACTCACCGTCATCGACCGCGGCAATCGTCGCCGACGGACAGCCGGTTGCCGAAGCCCAACGCAAGGGTTCAGAAACAGCCTTTGAACTGACCTGGACCGAATCAACCGCCAAGGAAGTGTCAATCGCCGTCCACTGACCTGGTAGAAGCCGCTGCGCCCGCGCCGCCGTCGCCCACCGCGCAAAGAAAAGGGACAGGCTCAGCACCTGTCCCTACGCGACTCGATTTAATAGCGGGGGTAGGACTTGAACCTACGACCTCCGGGTTATGAGCCCGACGAGCTACCAACTGCTCTACCCCGCAGTCTGTATAGTACTTTTATCGGATCGGAGTCCGGAAGTCAAGGAAACCGCCGATTCTTTTTCGGGGTCGCACAAAAGAGGCAAGTGCGTGCAAAATAAGCTTTTACGGTCGGCCGAGGGCGTTGCGGGTCAGTATTCCCACCTGGCTGACGACGCTTTTTGCCACTCGCCCCAACGAGAACCCCACCGGCATTCGAGGTGGAAACACAAAGTCGTCCACCACCGGCTCGGCTGGTTGCCCGCCGACGATTTGCACCGTCTCCAGCCGTTCGGGGGCCACGCCGCAGTCCCATCCCGCCCGCAGGATCGGCAGATTGTGCGGATCGGCGCCGATCAGTCGGCATGCCGCCAGTTCCGCGGCGAAGGCGTTTTGAGAGGCTATCAGCAGGTTTAATTGTCTCGCAGCCCCGCCGATCGGTCCCCGTCCTTCCATCGCCTCGATCGCGTCGATCACCGTCAGGACCGGCTTGGCGGCGAGGAAGGTCTGGACGATCATTCGGGCGAAATGGTCTTCGCCGCGGCCGGCGGCGAAGTGCCACCATGCCTTGCGCTTGCCGGGAACGATGCCGAACATGTTCTTGACGCCCGCGGTGAGGCCCAACTGCTGGTGCGTTTTGAGCTTGGGCACGTTGATGACGGCGTCGGCTTTTAGGGCCTGGCGCGAGATTGTCAGCCGGCGGAAATCCGGGTTGCCCGTTTCCACCCGCACCGGCTGGGCCAGTTCGAACAGCGGAATGTCGTTGGCGGCGGTTAGTTCCAGGAGGCCGGAGCGCCGTGCGTTCCAGCGGATCGACGCCCAGGCCGGCGAATCCGCCACGGCCACGTCGCAGCCGAACTCGCGGATCAGCCTGGCCAGTTCGACCACGACGACCGGGTGGGTCTGCGAGGCCGGCCGGGCGGCGATCAGGTTCGGCTTGACCAGCACGTTCTGCCCGGGCCGCACGAACGCCTTGAGCCCGCCCAGCGCCGCCAGCGCTTCAGCCAGTGCTTGTCTGACCTCGTCCGCGACGTAACCGCCGACCCGCTTGATTGCCACCGGTCCGTTCATGCGGGTCATTCTATCCGCTGCCGGTTGGCTGTGCCACCGGGTGGCGGTGGCGAAGAGGCGGTTTGGTTTCTATAATACCCGCATGGCGGCACAGTCGTATCTGCGTTCGAGTCGCGTGATCAGCGTGCTAACCCTGGTCAGTCGGATCACGGGGCTGCTGCGCGATTCGGCGATCAGCGCGTGGCTGGGGTATAGCTGGGTACAGGATCGGTTCGTTTTCGCATTTACGATTCCCAACCTGTTTCGCCAGCTTTTTGGGGAAGGCGCGCTGTCGGCGGTGTTCATTCCGGTGCTGACCGATCGGCTGTCGCGCGAGGGCCGCGATCGGGCGGCGAAGTTATTTGGAAACGTGATCAGTTTGCTGGCGGCGCTGCTGATCGGATTGACGGTGCTGGTGTTGCTGCTATTGGGTGGGATTTGGGTGGCCGGCGAGCGGGATGCGGCGCTGAAGCTGACGTTGGGCCTGACGGCGCTGATGGCGCCGTACATGATTCTGATCTGCCTGGTGGCGTTGTTTTCGGCGTTGTTGAACTGCTTGGATCGGTTCGGGTTGCCGGCGTTTGTGCCGGTGATCATGAATCTGTTCCTGATCGCGGGCGTGCTGACGGCGCGGTACGTGTTGGGGCCGTGGCTTGGCGATCAGCAGTCGCAGGTGTACGTGTTGGGGGTGGCGCTGCTGTTGGCGGGGGTGACGCAGTTGGCGACGGTGGCGGCGGCGGTGCGTCGGGCGGGGGTGCGGTGGTCGTTTGATTTTTCGCTGAGCGATCCGGATTTGCGGACGATGTTCAAGATGCTGGCCCCGCTGCTGTTGGGATTGGGGGTGCTCAAGCTCAGCGAGTTGATCGACAACACGATCATCGTGGGGTTGTCGCCGAAGACGGCTGAGGCGTTTTCGGTGTGGGGGTACGAGGTGGCGTATCCGCTGTACGAGGGGGCGATGACGGCGGTGAACAACGCGCGGCGGTTGTATCAGTTTCCGCTTGGGGTGTTGGCGATATCGCTGGCGACGGCGGCGTTTCCGACGTTCAGCCGGGCGGCTTCGGCGAAGGATTTCGACCAGTTGCGCGGGTCGGTGTCGCACGCGCTTCGCATCGCGATCCTCGAGGGGATTCCATCGGGTTTGGGATTGATCCTGCTGGCGGAGTTGATTGTGACGGTGGTGTTCAAATACGGCAACGTGGGCGGCCAGGACGTGCGGGAGACGGCGCACGTGCTGCGGATGTACGGGCTGGGGTTGTGGGCGTTTTGCGCGCAGCACATTATCGTGCGGGCGTTTTACAGCGTGAAGGACACGAAGACGCCGCTGAAGGTGATGTCGGCGACGCTGGTGCTGAATCTGGCGATGAATCTGACGTTGATCTGGGTGCATGCGATCGGAGCGGGGGCGTTTGGGTTGTCGGCGAGCGTCATGTGTTCGCTGAACGTGGTGTTGCTGTGCGCGATCTTCAGCCGGCGGTACGGGCGGTTGGAGATCGGGCAGATTTTGCGGGCGACGGGGAAGGTGGCGGTGGCGGCTGGGCTGATGGGGGCGGCGGTGTACGCGACGTATGCGTACTTCGACGAGCTGAACCGGTATATGCGGCTGGCGTTGTGCATGGGGGTGGCGGCGGGGGTGTTTCTGCCCGCGGCGGTGGTGTTGAAGATTGAGGAGTTCCACGATCTGGTGGCGGTGGCGAGGAAGAAGCGAGGCAGGTGACCAGCGCCGATAGGGCAACCACGAGGGAAGCCCGTACGGTGGTGGCGGAGGCTCCCGCTCCCTCACAGTCGCGGCTCCTCAGGGGGTGGATGGGTCGTTGGTGGGGGCGGCGGCTTGGTTGGCGGCGGCCTGGTTGAGGGCGTTTCGGATTCTGCAGAGGATCTGGTAGTCGCGGATGGGGACGATAGCGGCGATGGGGCGGTGGTGGCGGTGGACGAGGACGTGGTGACGGCCGTAGGCGACGCGGTTGACCACGTCGGCGAATTCGCGGCGGGCTTCGGAGACATCTCGTGTGGTGAGCATTGGGGAACTCCTTGTTCAGGGTGTCAGGTAGTCAGGGGGTCGGGTGGTCAGGCCGGAGGTGGGCGATGCCCACAGGAAGGCTTTAGGTTCTGGGCTCTAGGCTTTAGGGAGGCGGGGAGAGCGGGGGGGTTTTGTACAAAACGTACGATCTGTACAGGCCCCCGATCTTGTGCGATGGTTGCGGGGCGTGGAAGAACGGCTCGGGCGCGGGGTTTTGTACAATTTGTAAGATTTGTCCGCGGGTCGAAATGGTTGTGGTTGGGAAGAGTGACGGGGGATGGCTGAGCGGGTTGGGCCTCGGAATTGTCCGTC
The DNA here is from genome assembly GCA_012729815.1 of Phycisphaerae bacterium. Classification (NCBI taxonomy): domain Bacteria; kingdom Pseudomonadati; phylum Planctomycetota; class Phycisphaerae; species Phycisphaerae bacterium. Next base: position 8,749 of record JAAYCJ010000319.1, read on the forward strand.
GGGCGGTTTGTGCATTTTGTACGTTCTGTGCGATTGTCAAAGAGCGGTCGGCCGATCGGCCGGGCTTCTCTGCTGATAAAGATGCATGGTGAATCGCGGAAAGTCAAATCGGGGGAAGGGGCGAGTTCGGTTTTTTAGTAAGCGATGATTCCTAAGGGGTTTGCGGCCACGTGGCGATGCAGTGGGGTTTGGAGTGGGTAGGAGTGCGATAGAGATTTCTGAGGGGACGTGGAGATTTCTGGGTGATGCGGGAGATCAGGGAGGCAGGCCGGACAAGGCTCTGGGCTCTGGCTGCGGCGAGGCTGCCCTTCGGCCTTTGCCACCTCTCCCTTCTCCATCTTGGCGTCCTTGGTCCCGATGTCCGTATGGGATCGGGAGCGGTTCCCGTCCACCTCACGCCTATGGGCCCAAGACAAACCGCGCCCGTTCTCGGCGCAGCATTTCGTAGGGGGTCATGCATCTGACCTTCAGGCCGATGCACACGTTGGGAATCTTGACCTTCCGCACGGCGTCGCTGGGCACCTCGTGCGTAACGACGACGTACTCGTGGCCGAGGGCGTGGGCCACCAGGTAGAAGTCCGCGACCTGAAGAAACGTGTTGACCGCCGCCGGATCGTATCGCTGATCTACTGACCCGCTGCAGCGAATCGAGCACCCGCTCATCCGGGGGCAGAAAGAACCGCTCGCCGCCCCGGGCCGCCCACTCGGCAAGCTCGTCACCACCCGCCAGAAGCTCATCGGCAACCCGTTCGATACTGAACACCGCCTTCTGGGCGTTCTGTCGAGCCAGCGAATCCCAGAAGGCCGGGCAGAAGTCCATGCCGTAGTGGAGGTTTTTGGCTTGGATGAACACGTTGGCGTCCAGCAGGTAGGCCATCAGATTGCATACCCCAAGTTGCGCCCGAACTCGCGAAACGTCGCTTCCTTCTTGACCCCGAGCATGCGGAAGGCATCGCGGTAGAGGGTGCGGCCCTCCAAGGTATCCGCAATCAGCGCCCTGACGAACCGCCGGCTGGCCCGGGCGGTCTGAGTCAGATAGAAATCCCCGCCTTCCCCTCTGGGCAGTTCGCGCAACCGGGCCACCTCTTTCCGATAGGCTTGCTCAAAGGCATCCCATCCGATTCGCCCGGCATCGAATGCGCGGCGGAGGATCACCAGCGAGCTGACCTTGTACTGACGGGCCAGGCGGGAGACTTCCGCCAACGGGTTTTCCCGCGGCATATCTTGCCTGATTATCTTGAGTGGGACCAGGAATTCGGCGGCGACGCGATTGCACCATGCTTCGATACCCTGCGAGGGCACGGAAGCGGGGGTCACATCCGAGAGGGCGGTCTGCCCCAGCCAGATGTGGGCCAGTTCGTGGGCCAGCGTGAACATCTGGGCCGCCTTGGTGTCCGCCCCGTTGATGAACACGAGCGGAGCATACTCGTCGGTCAGAGCGAATCCCCGGAACTCCTCGGTATCCAGTTTGCGATGGTTGTTCGTCCCCACCACGCCGCTGCACATGACCAGCACGCCCAAGTCATCGGCTTCGCTGATGAAGCGGCGCAAGGCATCGGTCCAGGTCGGGCACCGCCGCCGGGCGTCGAGGTCGAACCGGAGCGTTTCCCGCATGTGATGGGCGGTTTCCTCGACGGGCGCCTTGCGATCCGCGCCGCCCACGAAGTTCAGCGGCTCGAGTCCTGCGGATCGTGCATACTGGCGATACCACGCCTGCCGTTGCTGGCAGAGATAGATCGTGTCCAGCAGATCGGGGCTCGGGTGCCCCAGCCCGCCGCCGACGGTTCGCAAATCCGGAATGGGCACCTTTTCTTCCGGCGGTTCCGGCAGGAAAAGATAGCCGATGGCAACCGACGTCGCCTTCGCGAACGCCTCCACCTGCTTGAGCGTCGGTTGCGCCTCACCGCGCTCCCACTGGGCGAGCTTCTTGAAGCGGGCGCTAAGGTCTTCCACGCTTCGGCCGGTTCGCTCTCGCGCCCAGCGCAGCAGCTCCGGCTTGACCGGCGCTCGTATCATCAGGGCACCTCCCGACGAGTAACTGTCCTTCTCGCCGTTGCATGGGCCAGCGGGCCCATATCACTATAGTATTGATTAGCATCCTTGACTTGTCAACTTCTGGTCCCGCTCGATGGCGTGATCAGGGAGTTGGTTTGTCGTCGTCGTTGGATTTGGTTTCGTTGGTTCGGGTCCAGGCGAGGAGGGGTCCGAAGACGACGCGGAGGGGTCGGGTGAGTTCGGCTGCGACTTCGAGGGTGGGGGTTTCGGTGGGTTCGCGGAATTTTCGGCGGAAGTGGAAGGTCATGAGGAAGACGAGGGAGGCGAGGATGAAGGTGAGGTGGTAGACGTTAAAGCCGCCGTCGGGCCGGACCTGGAGGCCGAGTCGCGGGGCGAGGCCGAGGATCTGGCTGCTGATCAGGGAGCCGAGTCCGACGGCCAGGGAGATGATCAGGTAGGTGACGGCGATGTAGGCGGCGTCGAGTTCGGGCTTGAGGGAGGCGAAGAGGTATCGGGTCTGGACGAGTCCGTTTCCGCTGACGAAGGCCCCTCCGGCGGCGAAGAGGGCCATGGCGAGGTAGAGGCCCCAGTCGGTTTGTCGGACGAAGAGCCACAAGAGCGGGGTGACGACCATGCCGGCGAGGGTGAGTCCGAAGACGCCGCGGTTGCCGAAACGGTCGGCGAGTTTTCCCCAGGCGAAGAGGGTGGCGGCGGCGCCGAGGCTGATGAAGCAACTGGCGATCAGGGCCAAGTTCTGTCCGAATTGGAGGCGGAGGAGGTAGAAGATTCGGAAGGGTTCGTGGAGTCCGAGGGCGATGCCGTAGAACATGACGTACCAGAGGTACGGGCGGTAGGCGGCGTCGCGGACGGGCGTGGTGACCATCTGGAGCCATGAGACGGCCTGGACGGGCTGGCGGGTCGGCGGCTGGGAGACTCCGAACATGACGAGCAGTCGGCACAACTGGGCGATGAGGCCGATGACGATCATGACCTGGAGTTTGGCCCAGGCGGGCTGTCGGCCGAGGTAGAGGCCGGTGGCCAGGAGCATGATGACGATGACGGACTGCCAGGTGGTCCGGAGGGTTCCGAGGAGACGTCCGCGGCGTTTTTCGGGGGTGAATTCGCGGGCGAGACCCATCCAGCTCGGGTTCGAGAGCGACATGCAGACCTGCCGGCCGGTGACGCTGAGGGCGATCAGGGCCAGTCCGGCGGTCATTCCGAAGTGGTTCGAGACGGATCTGGCGAAGAGCATTGGCGCGGTGGCCGCGTAGGCGAGGGCGAGCATGGCGATCACGAGCGTTTTTTTGGAGACCCGCTGGGCGAGCGGGATGATGAGCAACTGGGCCAGGGCGCTGCCGAAGATCAGGAAGTTGAGGAAGCCGACGAATCGTTCCTTGCCGCCGAGGTTCCAGACGATCAGTTGGAGGACGTTGCCGGCGAAGACCTGTCCGCCGATGACGGCAAGCATGGAGGCGACGACGAACAGTCGGAAGCTGCGGCGTTGGGCGTCGCGGGAGAGGTCTTTCCCGTTCTGTATGAAGTTTTCGGACGTTTCAAGGCTCATGAGGGCACCGTGCGGCGTACCGGGGCCAAAGGCGTACAAGTTTTTGAAGTTATTCCGTCGGTGGCGGGAGGTCAATGGTGGAATCGGGGAAAAGGGGGATTTTTTGGTGGATTGGCGGGAGTCGGGAAGAGAAGTCAGAAGTCAGGCTTCAGGAGCCAGAATGAATGAAAAGTGCAAAGTGCAGATATCAAAATGCAAAATGGGGAGGCTGGCGCCGGCGGGCGGCGCCCCCCGCGACCTGGAGCGGATTTCCCCGGAGGGGCGTCGAGGCGCGGGGAGGATTTCGGAACTGGGGCCGCGGAGGATGGCGGCGGTTTGTTGGGCGGCGTGCGGCCTACGACTGAAGGGCTTCGAGGACCGCTTCCGGCTTCTTGTCCACCACGCGCAGCAGGGCCTTGGCCGGTCCTTCCGGTTCCCGGCGTCCCTGCTCCCAGTTCTGAAGGGTGGATTTGTTGACGCCGATCATGAGGGCGAACTGGGCTTGCGAAACGCCGAGTCTGCTGCGTATGCGTTTGATGTCCGCGCCACGGTATCGAAAGACTCGGGCAGGCTTGGCTGATCCTTTGCGGATTTTGCCCGCCTCCTTGATGCTTTCGACCAGCTCATTGAACAGTTCTTCTTTCATGACAAGTTTTCCTCGACGATCGTGCGGAGAATTCTGATCTCTTTGGCCGACAGGTCGTCCTTTTCGTTCTTGCCGTAGGCAAGGAGCAGGAATATCTCCTTTTCATCCACGAACCGTAGTATATCACCCTGATTCCCCCGCGCTTTCCTTTGACGGCTGATCGCCAGCGGATCTTCCGCAGGCCGCCGCTGCCCTTGATGATGTCTCCTGCGGCGGGGTTGAAGATCAGCCCCAGTTGGAATTCCCGGTATTCATCATCGGAGATGAGCCGCAGGATCTGCCGGGTGAATACGGATGTTTCCTTAAGGATCATTTCACAATGAACTATATGCCAATGGCGTATAGATGTCAAGGGGTTTTCATGGTTGATGTGACGCGATCGGCGGTGTTGGTGGCGGCGGCGCAGGCGTTGGATCGGCCGAACCCGGTCGGCGCGCTCTGCCGTTTGTGAGGATACGGTGGGTCGCAGGACGTTTAGTGTTCGAGAATGATGATTTCGTAGACCGACATTTCGGCGATGTTCGTTTCGGCCCAGGAGTTGTTTCGGCGGAGGGGCAGTTCGACCTTCCGGTTTGTGGCGTAGTCGAGAGAGAAGGCCCTTTTCACCGGTCCGATCCGCTGCTCGTTGAGGGCGACGGGAACGTTGGCGAGTTTGAGCAGTCCGCGTCGGTTGTCGATGTGTTGGCCGGTGGCGTAGTTGTTCAGGAGGTGCACGACGTGGCGGTTGTCTCCGGCGTTGATCACCACTTCGACGCCGGGCGGGGTGCTGCCGGGCAGGAGAGGTCGTGGAATCATGAATCGGGCGAGGTTTTCGGCGAGTTGCATGGGGAATTCGCGGGCGTCGTCCCAGCGGGATTTGTGGTTACGCAGTTCGTTGGCGACAAGGGGACAGGCGAGGTACATGGCCTGTCCGCGGCCGAACCGGTTCAGCGTGACGGCGGGGTCGTCCGAGCGCGACCTGGCCGGAGGGAGATTGATCATGATGTTCTTGTCCGGGGAGCGGGTGGCAAATTCGTACCTCAGGAACGCCAGTGGCTTGGCGGTGGTTGCCTCAACGCGGCAGGCTTCGCCTTCGACGATGAGTTCATCCTCTCCCATGTTGGTTCTCAGGCGGCGGTCGAGATCGCTGATGTACTGGGCGGGTTGTCCGGTCTTGCCGCGGTCGGCGACGCCCAGGACTTCGGAGAGGATATCTCCGGCTGGGGTTCCGAAGCGGGCTGCGTCGGCCTCGACGATGAGGCTGCCGCCCGCGCGGAC
>JAAYCJ010000320.1 GCA_012729815.1 Phycisphaerae bacterium
ACCCCCACCGTGACCCCTACACCCACCGCCACGCCGACGCCGACGGACACGCCGAGCCCCACTCCCACCGACGAACCTACGCCGTCGCCCACCGAGGAGCCAACCCCCACCCCCACCGAGGAACCTACGCCGTCTCCGACCGATGAACCAACCCCCTCGCCTACCGAGGAGCCGACACCGACGCCCACCGAAGAACCAACGCCGTCACCGACAGCCGAGCCGACACCAACGCCAACGGTCGCTCCAACGCCCAGCCCGACCGTCGAGCCGACGCCGACTCCCGGTCCCGGCGACGACGAGGAACTGGTCTGCCCGCTGCTGGGAATGGTCGTGATCGGCGGCTTCTGGCTGGCCGCTTTGTTCCTGCTCGGAAGGCGCCAGCACTAACACCCGCTACGTGCGCCTGGTCACGTAGAAGCTGTAGGCCCCTTCATCCGGTAACGGCTCGCCGAAGTGCCGCCGCACCATCCAATACGCTGGAAGCAGGTTAACGCGGTTCCTCACCAGGATCCATCGACCGGTCAGCTTCCGCGTGACCAGGCACGGCAGGCACACGGCGTGGCCAATCTCCATCGTCGCCAGCGCCCGCGCGGAAAAATAATCCCACTGCCGTTCCACCTCGAAACCGACCCGCTCCAGCCGTTCCCGCCAGACCGACGGGCTGTCACAGTGCACGTGCCGCGAAATGCGGTTGAAGAAACGTCCGTACCACTGCGATGCCGTTCGCATCCGCAGCGAACTGAGGACGCGCGAGCCCAGCAGGAGCCGGGCGAACCGATGGTTCGGCACGCAGAACACGAAACGCCCCTTCGGCTGAATGACCCGGGCGATCTCGCGTAACGCGCCTTCCACGTCGGCGATGTGCTCGAGCACCGAGTTGCTGATCACCGAGGCGAAGGACCGGTCCGCAAAGGGCATCGCGACGGCATCGGCGCACACCGCCAAACGGTAGACCAAGCGGCGGCGGGCCTCCCGCACCATCACCGGTGAGGGATCGAGGCCGACGGCCACCGGCCGATCGAACGCCACCGACGCAAAGTGCCCGTCGCCGGAGCCGACGTCGAGCATCGGCTCCGGCAGCGCCAGTCGTCGGACAAAACACGCCTCAACCGACCGTAGTATCGCCCGGAAGTACGGCACGTCCTGAAGGTGTCGCCAGAGAATCTCCAGCGGGTACTCCGTCTCCAATTACCGTCTCTCCTGCAGCAGGTGCTCGAACAGCGTCTCGTACCGTGCCGCCACCGCCTGCGGGTCGTATCGCCCAAAAACGCCGCTCGGGGGACAAAGAGGGCGAGGCAGCGCCAGCAGTTCCAGAACCGCCGCCGCCAGGGCGTCGCCGTCGCCGGTCGGTACGACTCGCCCCATCCCGGTGCTCGCCACCGGCGTCCGGACTCCCGGCAGGTCCGAAACCGCCACCGGCACCCCGTGCATCATCGCCTCGATCTGCACCAGCCCAAAAGACTCGGTGGAATTCAGGCTCGGAACGACCAGCACGTCGACGTGGCGGTAGAACGCCGCCATCCGGCACGGGTCGAGCACGCCGAGAAACCGCCAGTGTCCAGCCGCCTCCAGCTCGCGGATGCGCGGCATCAGCCGATCGGCGTAGGCCTGCTCTCCGAGAACGTTCCGGTGCTGTCCCGCAAACAGCACGATCGCCCGTGGATACTTTGCCAGAATGCGCGGCAACGCGGCGAGCAGGACCTCGACCCCCTTCTCCGAGGCCAGCCGGGCCGCCATCGCCAGCACCGGCCCGCGTGACGAATCCAGACCGTGCTCCATCCGGAACCGCGCCGCCTCCTGGTCCGTCACCGTCGGCAGCGCGACGGGAGGATCGATCAGGACGGTCTTGGAGTTCCACCGGCTCAGGAAGCCGGAATGCCGCCGGTAATCGTCGGTATAGGTGACGATGCGGTCGGCGCACCGGCCGGCCACGAAATTTGCCGCCCGCACGACCCGCCCAGCCGCACGGTTGAACCATCCCGGCGGCAACTGGAGGTCGCAGTGAAACGTCAGCACACTCGGCCGGCCCGATAACCAGGCCCGCAGGGCGATCCCCGCCGCGTCAAACTGGGGCAGATGCAGGTGCACCACGTCGTGAGCCAGGACCATCCTCGTGGCCCACATCCCGATCGTGGGCATGATGACCCCTTTGCTCACCCGCGCGACCACCGGCACCCTCCGCACGCGAACGCCGTTTTCCATCGCGTCCCGCGGCAGGGTCGAGTCCCACTGCGACGTCAGTACGGTCACGGCATGGCCTCCGGCCGCCAGGGCCTCGGCGAGCCGCTGGGCGTAGACGGTGACGCCGCTGACGTGCGGCCGATAGTAGGTGAGAGCCGTGAGAATGCGCATCGCTTTACCCGGTAGCATACCGGCCCTATCGTTCAGCGTCAAAAGCTGTTCGCTGCAAGTTAAGCCTCCAACCGCTTTCTCCGATATCCACCGTAACGTGCACCGTCCGCCGCAGCGAGGCCCGGTCATCTCTTGAGAAGGGGCGGGCGAGTGCCGCGGAGCGCTGCGGCCAAGAGAACGGCTGCGGTCTGAGGCACAGTGAAAACGAGGAGGCAGCAGAGCGTCGCGGGTGACGCGGTGCGCAGGGTGACGCCGCGTCGGTTATCGGACGACCGCGACGGTCGCTGGCATTTCACGTAATGGCCAAACCAAAGGCTGGAACAGGATGGAGCGGCTGGCCCCGCACAGCGATTCTCATGCTGGTGGTTGGCTGGCCGGGCGCCGCGTTCGGCACCGATGGGATCGAGCCCATCGACGTCAGTACGCAGGCGCGCTGCCGCGGCGGCGCGGACGTCGCGGTGGGCGACTCGGCGCTCTCGCAAATCGAAAACCCGGCGAACCTGGCGCACCATCACGAGTACCGGCTGGACTTTTCAGCCCAAGCCACGTTTCCCAAGTGCCACTGGTCCAGTCCGGTGGACTCCGCCGCCTCCGAGGTCGACGTGGTTCCCCTGGGCAATCTGGGTCTGGCCGTTCCGGTGGACGACCGGCTGACCCTCGGACTCGGCCTGCACTCCAAGGCCGGCCTCTCGTCCAGCTATCACCTGCGCCACTGGCTGCTTCCGTTCTTCGACCGGAGGGTCAGTTCGGACCTGAAGGACATGAGCATCACCGGCAACGTCGGGTATCGCCTGACGGACAAGCTCTCGATCGGCGCCGGACTGCGGGCGGAGGTCGCCACGGCGGAATTCAACGTCGTGCTCGGACCGGCCGGCGTGCACCTGGGCCGCGGATACGCCTACGGCATGGGCTTCCAGACCGGACTGCACTACCAGGCGCGGGAGGATCTGGCGTTCGGCCTGGCCTACCGCTCGCCCACGTGGTTCACCGACATGTCGGGCGGCAGCGCCAAGGCGTCACTGTTCGGCCTTGTGCCGCTCGATCTGGGCAACGTCAACCTGGACGAGTTCCGAATGCCCCAGAAGGTCACCGCCGGCGTGGCGTGGGACGCCACCGACTGGCTCAAGCTGGTGGGCGAGGCCCGCTGGATCGACTACTCCTCCAGCTCGATGAATTCCGTCACGGTCGCCACCGACGGCTGGGTGGACCTTCGGGTCCCCTTCCCGATGGGCTATCGCGACCAGTGGGTGTTCATCGCCGGCGCCGAGTTCGCCCTGGACGAGCGCTGGACGCTGGGACTTGGCTACAACTTTTGCACCGAGACCGTGCCCGCCTCGAACCTCGTGCCGATCGGTTCGGTGATCGCCCAACACAACATGACGGTCGGGCTGCGGTACGACACCGGCACGTGGTGGGTCGGCGGAGGCTATATCCTCGGCTTCCCCATCACCGTCCGGAACGACGGTCCCAGCCGGATCCCGCTGGGGATCGACTACGGGTACAGCTCCTTCGAGCACGTCCAGCAGAGCCTCTTCTTCGGACTTGGTTACAGGTGGTAGGAGCGCGGGCCAGATGGAAACGGTATACGGACGCTTGAGGACGAAGCTGAACCAGGTGGTGGATTCCTACATCCCCGAAAAGATCCGCGTCACCAGTCCGGATGCGTACCGGCGGGCCAAAGTCGTCACCACCTTCTGGATCGCCATTGCGATCTGGTCGCCGGTCTTCGCGGTCGTCTATCACTTTTTGGGGTGCACCTCGGGCGGCTTGGCCATCCTGGCGGCGGGCGTCCTCGGATTCGGCGTGCCCCTGGCGTTCAAATGGACCCAGTCCTTCGCCGCCGCGGGCAACTACGCCGCCCTCGTCCTGTTCTTGGTGCTGACTTTTCTGATGTGCGTGACGGGAGGACTGCGGGCGCCGGCCGCCATGTGGCTGACCGTCGTGCCGATGACCTCGGTCTGCATGGCCGGGCCCAGATCCACCCTCATCTGGACCGCCGCCATCCTGGGCCAGCTGGCGACCTTCTACGGCCTCGAAACATGGGGGGTGCGGTTCGATCACCAGATGGCGTCCGGACAGATTCTCCTGCTTCAGCTTTCCTCCCTGGGCGGGCTGGTGCTGGTGCTGCTCTCGCTCTCCTGCCTCTACGAATCGACGCGAAATCGGGCCATTCAACTGGTCATGGAGCGGGAAAAGGCCCTGGGCGAGGCCCTGGACTGCAACCGCGAGGCCACGGCCAAGCTCGAACTCCTCAACCAGTCGCTCCAGCAGGAAATTCACGAACGCAAGCGGGCCGAGCAGGGCCTCCGACGAGAAAAGGTGCTCAGCGATTCCCTGATCGACTCGCTGCCCGGCATCTTCTTCTTGATCGACGAGAAAGGAAAAATGGTCCGGTGGAACGACAACTTCCAGCGGATCGTCGGATGCAGTCTGCAGGAGTTGCAGAATACCCCGGATGATCTGTCGGTGATCGCTGAGGAGGAACGGCAAGCGGTGGCGGCGGAAATTCAGAAGGCCTTTGCGGAAGGGCACGGCCTGCTCGAGGCGTCCCTCCTGGCCAGGGACGGCGGCAAGAGGGCCTTTTTCTTCTCCGGAGTACGGATCGAGATCGACAACCGCCCGTTCATCATCGGCACGGGCGTCGACATCGAGGAACGCAAGCGGGCCGAAGAGGCCCTGCGGCAGGCCAAGGACGCCACAGAGGCGACGAATCGGCAGCTCGAACAGGCGATCGAGCGGGCCAACGAGATGGCCGTTCAGGCGGAGGCCGCCAGCACCGCCAAGAGCCGCTTCCTGGCCAACATGAGCCACGAAATCCGCACGCCCATGAACGGCGTGATCGGCATGAACGAGTTGCTTCTGGGCACGCCGTTGAACGACGAACAGCGGGAATACGCCCAGACCGTGCGGGCCAGCGCCCAGTCCCTCCTCGAGATCATCAACGACATCCTCGACTACTCCAAGATCGAAGCTGAGAAACTCGAGTTGGAGTCGATTGACTTCGATTTGCGCAGTTGCTTTGCCGATCCGCTGCGGGTGCTGGCGGTCAAGGCCCACGAGAAAGGCCTGGAACTGGCCTGCCACGTCGACCACGGCGTGCCGGAGATCCTGGTGGGAGATCCGGGACGCCTGCGCCAGGTGGTCACCAACCTGGTGGGCAACGCGGTCAAGTTCACCGAACAGGGCGAGGTCGTGGTGTCCGTGGCCGCCGACTCCCAGACCGACCAAGAGGTCGGCCTGCACGTGACGGTGCGGGATACCGGAATCGGCATCCCACCCGAGATGCACCAGACGATCTTCCACACGTTCCGGCAGGCCGACGACTCGACCACCCGCAGATATGGCGGGACCGGACTGGGACTGGCTATTTCCTCGCAGCTCGTCGGCTTGATGGGCGGCCGCGTGTGGGTCGAGAGCACTCCCGGCCAGGGCAGCACCTTCCACTTCACGGTCCGGTTCGGACGGTCCACAACCCAGCCCGACACGACGCCCGCCGCGGGCCTCGAGGCCCTGCGGGATCTGCCCGTGCTCGTGGTCGACGACAACGCCACCAACCGCCGAATTCTGCAGGACACCCTCACCCGCTGGGAAAGCAAACCGTCGCTGGTCGACAGCGGCGAGGCCGCTCTGGCGGTCATGCGGGAGGCCCAGCGGAACGGCCGGCCCTTCCCGCTGGTGCTGCTGGACGCCTGCATGCCCGGGATGGACGGTTTCGCGGTCGCCGAGCGGATCCAGCGCGACCCGGCCCTGGCCGGCGCCACCGTCATGATGCTCTCGTCGGCGGGCCAGCCGACGAGCATCGCCAGGTGCCGTGAGCTGGGTATCGCCGTCTATCTCACCAAACCCATCCGGCAGGAGGAATTGATGGCGGCCATCCTCAGCGCCCTGCACACCTCGCCGTCGAAGGAAGCCAAGAACGATCCGCCGGTCGAATCGCCGCGCTCCCGCAGCCCCGCGTGCCGATCCGCGCTGCATGTCCTGCTGGCTGAAGACAACGTGGTCAATCAGAAGGTGGTGGTTCGCCTGCTGGAAAAATGGGGGCATACCGTCACCGTGGCCGCCAACGGCCGCATCGCCGTCGATCTCTGCGATCAGCAGACGTTCGACCTGATCCTGATGGACATGAGCATGCCCGAAATGGACGGCCTGAAGGCCACCGCGATCATCCGCGACAGGGAGAGGCTCACCGGCGCCCATACCCCCATCGTCGCCATGACCGCCCACGCCATGAAGGGCGACCGCGAGCGCTGCCTGGAGGGCGGCATGGACGGCTACGTCTCCAAGCCCATCCAGGTCGATCAACTGATCGAGGCGATCGAAACGCACGCCGGCGTCCTCCAGTAGCCGCCGCTCCAACCGCCGTTTTGCCGAAAACGCCCGCCGCCGGTATAATGGCGCCGCGAGCGGAGATCGGATCATGGCCCTCAAGCCGCGCCACATCCTGCACGTCGACATGGACGCCTTCTACGCGTCGGTCGAACAGCACGACCGCCCGGAACTGCGGGGCAAGCCGGTCCTGGTCGGCGGACGGGCCGAGGCCCGCGGCGTGATCTCCGCCGCCAGCTACGAGGCCCGCCCGTTCGGCTGCCGCAGCGCCATGCCGACCGGAACCGCCCTTCGGCTCTGCCCGCACGCCGTGCTCCTGCCCGTCCGGATGGATCGCTACCTCGACGTCTCCAAGCGGATCTTCGCGATCTTCGCCGAATTCACCCCCACCATCGAACCGCTCTCGGTCGATGAGGCTTTCCTCGACGTCTCCGGCTGCCAGAAGCTCCTCGGTTCGCCCGAACAAATCGCCCGGCGGATCAAGAGCCGCATCCAAGAGGTCACCGGCCTGACCGCCTCCGTCGGCGCAGCCCCCAACAAGTTCCTGGCCAAGCTGGCCAGCGACCTGAAAAAGCCCGACGGCCTGGTCGTGGTCGATCCGCAGCGCGTCGCTGAGTTCCTGAACGACCTGCCGATCGGGCGGCTCTGGGGAGTCGGGAAGATGACGCAGCCGAAGTTCGAGCGGCTGGGCCTGCGAACCTTCGGCGACGTGCGAAGGCTCTCGCAAGAGCAGCTCCAACGGCATTTCGGCAATGCCGGCGAGGATTTCTACCGCCTTGTCCGCGGGATCGACGACCGACCCGTGGTTCCCGACCGCGAAGCCAAGAGCATCAGCAGTGAAACCACCTTCGCCCAGGACATCGAAGACCGCCAACACCTCCGAGCCGTGCTCCTGAGCCAAATCGAGGAGGTGGCCCGACGGCTGCGGCGAGAGAAAATGCTGGCCCGGACGGTGCACCTGAAGATCCGTCTGCCCGATTTTGCGACCCTTACGCGCAGCGCCACGCTGGACACGCCGACCGACCAGACCGACGTCCTCTGGAACACCGCTGCGGAGCTCTTCGAACGCTGGGCAAGCCAGAGTCGCTCAGCCGTTCGGCTGATCGGCGCGGCCGCTTCGTCGCTGAGCGCGGGCGGCGAACAGCTCTCCCTGTTCGACCAGGACACCAGCCGCAAACGCCGCCAGTTGGATCAGGCCGTGGATCAGATCCGGGACAAATTCGGCTCGAAGGCCATCTTTCGAGGTGGTGCGCCGGAGCCGTAGGAGACTCGTCTCCCCTTCCGGACTCCCGCCTCACACCGAAACCCGCCACGCCTTGGCCACCGCCGCCGCGACCTGCCGGTGAACGGCACGATCGAGCATGTCCGGAAGCAACTGCTCACTCGGGGCAAGCCCGGCCAGCACGTGCGCCGCCGCCAGTTGCATCTCCGCTGTGATGTCGCCCGCCCGCGCATCCAGCGCGCCGCGGAAGAGACCCGGATACGCCAGCGCGTTGTTGATCGTCCGGCCGTCGGCCGCCACCGCCGCGCCGGCGCCGCGGGCGTCCTGAACGGCGATCTCGCCCACCGGGTTGCTCAGCGGAAAGACCAGAGGATCCTTGGCCATCGAACGAACCATCTCAGCGGTAACCATGTTCGGCCGGGCCACGCCGATGAAGATGTCCTTGCCGCGGAATCCCTCAGCCAGCGTGCCCTTCTCGCCCCGCTTGTTCGTGAGCCGGGCAAGCTCATGCTTGTAAGGGTTCATGCCCTTAGTCCGGTCGGCATGGATTGCGCCGGCTGAGTCGTAGACCACAATATCGCCGATCCCGTACGTCAGAAGAATCTTGGCGATGGCATAGCCCGCCGCGCCAGCGCCCAGGATCAGGGCCGAACACCGCTCGGGATTCCTGCCGGTCATCTTGAGGGCGTTGATCAACGCCGCCAGAAGCACCGTCGCCGTCCCGTGCTGGTCGTCGTGGAAGACGGGAATGTCCAGCGCGTCCCGGAGTCTCTGCTCGATCTCGAAACACGCGGGCGCGGCGATGTCCTCCAACTGGATCGCTCCGAAGCTGCCGGCGATCCGCTTGACCGTCTCGACGACCGCGTCGCTGTCGTGGGATTCGACGAGGATGGGAAACGCGCTGACGTGGGCGAATTCGGCGAAGATGGCCGCCTTGCCCTCCATCACCGGCAGCGACGCGAGCACCCCGATATCGCCCAGTCCCAGCACCGCCGTCCCGTTGGTCACGATCGCCACCCGGTCGCACAGCCCGGTCAGATGCCACCCCGCCGAAGGTTCGGCTTCGATCTTCTGACACACCCACGCCACACCCGGTGTATAGACCATCCGAAGGTCGTTCAATGCATTGATCGGCACGCGGCTCCTGACCTCGATCGCCCCGCGCCGGTGGATCTCCAGCACGTTGTCGGTCACCGCGGCGACCTCGACGCCCGCCAGTTGACCGAGGCGATCCAGAATGCTCTCGAGGTGCCGTTGGTCCGCGCAGTAGACCGTCACGTCGCGCACCTTGTGCAGCGCATCGACGCCGACGATGCTGATATCCCCCACGTGCGCCCCGCACTCGCCCAACGCCGTCGTCAGCACGCCAAGCATGCCCGGCCGGTCCTCCAGCCTGCACCGCAACGTGAAAACCAGGGGCGCGTGATACCGCTCCTGCCAGGTTGTATCCTTCAGATCCATGCGATTTCCTTTCTCCTCTCGATCAGTCACCGTAAGATTCTGAATTATACGAATCGCGCCACCCGCAAGCCTTCTCTTTTCCCTGACCGACGGCGATTCGGGCTTGCGTGAAGCGCCGGACCTGACCGCCTCGCCAGGCCGGACCGACCCGGACCGATCCCAAGCCGATCCGGTTCCCCCTTGACAGGCTTGCCCCTTCCTGATACCATCAAGCTAACCTGAAGCGCTTCAGGAGGCCCTTAGGGACCAGAAACAGGAGACGCCATGGTCGTGACGCTGGCGGATATTGCCAGGCGGGCGGGAGTGGCCCAATCCACCGCCTCAGCCGTCGTTAACGGCAAGGCGGCCAAACTGCAGATCGCCAAGACCACCCGGGAACGCGTCTTGCGGGCCTGCCGCGAACTGAACTACCGGCCGTCCTCCTCCGCCCGGGCGCTGGCGACGGGCAAGACCTTCTCGATCGGACTGGTCTGCGGCGGGTTGCACCTGCCGTACTTCGCCGAACTGGCCAGCCGGACCATGGCCGAAGCCGAAGCCCGAGGCTATCGGCTGCTGATCTCGACCACCCAGTGGAGCCACGAGAAGGAACTCCAGGGGCTGGACATGCTCCTTGGGCGGCAGGTGGACGGCGTGCTGCTGGCGGTGGCGGCCCTGACCCCGGACACCGCTGAGTACCAGTACGTCACCCAGCACCGCTTTCCGGTCGTCTCCTTCTACAGATCGCCGGGCCTCCCAACCGTCATGCACGACCTTCGGCCGGGCGTCACTGAGGCGGTCGACTACCTGCACAAGCTGGGCCATCGGCGGGCGGGCATCATCGCTGAGGACGCCAACCCTCTGAAGGTCGCTCCCTTTGTGGAGCGATGCGAACAGTTGGGACTGGCGGCGTCGGTGCGCCGGGCGACCAAGGAGATCGCGGACGCCCGCGCCATGGCGCGGGAACTGGCCGCAGAGCCGGACTTTCCGCCGGTCTGGCTGGTCGGCTCGGATTACCTGGCCGCCGGCGTGATCCGCGGCTTCCGTGACGCCGGGCTCGACGTGCCTCGCGACGTCGGCGTGATCGGATGCGACGATACGCCGATGGCCGCCTACATGCATCCGCCGCTGACCTCGGTGCGTCAGGATACCGGCCCGCTGGCGGCCCGGGCGATCGACCTGCTGATGGAACTGATGGACGGACGCGAGCCGCAGGCGACCCCAATCGCCCTGCCGACCCGCCTGATCATACGGGAAAGCGTATTGCCGGCGAAAAAGGAGTGCTGATCATGACCGAGAGACCTCGCACAAGGTGTTTCACACTGATCGAACTGCTCGTGGTCGTGGCCATCATCGCCGTGTTGGTGGCGATCCTCCTGCCGGCCCTGCAGAAAGCGAGGGACAGCCGCCTCAGTCGACCAACCGTTCGAACCCCTGACCCGCCTGCGGGCCAACCTGTGCCTCAACGGCGACCTCTGGCAGATCGCCGCCGCCCGGAGCACCGGCCGCTCGAGCGTGGATGAGAGCTACATCCCCACCGACGGCTGGGAACCGATCGCCGTGCCCACCTACGGCGTCGAGTACTACTTCCGCAACTACTACGGCTGGCCCCTCAAGGGCGGACGTTATGAGCCCAGCAAGACCGCCATCAACACCGAGTGGGCATGCGGCTTCATGCCCAACGAAGGCCGCGAAAACAACGCCATGTACCTGCGAACCACCCTCACCCTCCCAGCCGACTGGGAACGCCGGCGTCTCCTCCTGACCGCCGACATGATCCAGTACAAGGTCAAGATATGGGTCAACGACCAGTTGGCCTACGAAGGTTTCCACGGCTGGGTCGTGCCCCTGGAGGCCGATCTCTCGAAGTTCGTCAAGCCGGGCGAGAACACCATCATGATCTACTGCGGCCGGGCCTGGCTCTACCAGTTCGGCGAGTCCAGGGAAACCTGGGGACCGTACGGCGGCATCACTCTCAAGAGCGTGCCCGACGTCTACGTCTCCGACGTCTGGGTCATTCCTCACTGGCGGCAGGCGACCATCGAAACCAGAACGCAGATCACCAACACCGCCGATACGCCCTGCAAGCTGGTCCTCAACCAGAAAGCCGTCCTGCACAACCGAACCAAGCGCGACCTGGGCGATCAGGAAATTGAAGTGCCCGCCGGAGCAACCATTGAGCTCCGCCGCGATGTGCCCTGGTCCGACCCGGTCCTCTGGGGCATCGGCGGCGACTACGGCCAACCGGTCCTCCACCAACTCGTCTCAACCCTCAGCACCGACGGTCAGCCGACCGATCAGCACTTCCAGTCCTTCGGCTACCGCGAATTCTGGAAATCCACCTACGACTACTGGCTCAACGGCAAACGGCTCTTTATCCAGGGTAACGTACCCGACGGCCCAGCCGGCGGCGCGCCGCGCCAGTACTTCCGCAGCTTCTTCGCCCTGCTCCGCGACACGTGCAACACCAACACGCTTCGCGGCCACGACAACGTGCACCAGGGCCGCATCCCCGCCGAGGTCTGCGACGAGTTGGGCATGCTCTACGTGCCCAACATGTACCCGTTGCTCCGGCTGCCCGATCCCAATGAGCAGATCGCCGACGATATCGAATGGTTCAAGCAGACCCCGGAGCACCAGGAGAACGTCCGCCGCTACACCGCCTGGGTCAAGTGGCTGCGAAACCACCCATCCGTCGTGATCTACAGCACCGACAACGAGGTCTTTACCCAAGCCAGCGGCAAGCCCTGGGATGACGCCATCCGCGCGGACCGCCTGGCCGCCCTCTACGAACAGCTCGTCAACGAGCTCGACCCGACGCGCCTCGTCACCCGCGACGGCGACCAGGGCACCTGGGGCGCCAAGACCGGAGCGTGGGAACAGCCCGACGCCGACATCGCCAACTACCACTATCCCGAGCATCACCCCAAAACGCAAATCCTCAATTGGCAGTCAACCTACGGCAAGCCCGTGCTCTTCGGCGAGACCATTTACAGCGCCTACGG
>JAAYCJ010000321.1 GCA_012729815.1 Phycisphaerae bacterium
ACGACCGCCACGTGATGGATGTACGGCCCTTCGATAAACGCCCGCTCCCACTTCGGCCAGTCGTCCACTTCCATCCAGACGTAGGTGTTCTGGGTCTGCGGGCCGGGCACGGCTTGGCCTTCGCCGGCGATCAGGCGGTAGCGTCCGCCGTCGCCGTCGAACCGGGCCACGGTCAGCGGGCCGCCTCGCAGTCGCGCGTGCAGCATGCCGGAAAGCGGGCTGGGCAGGATCCAGTGCTTGCCGATCCGCTTGGCGCTGTCGTCGGCGATCAGCGTGGTCGGGCCTTCCGCGTGCCACAGTAACACCGCGTCGTCGTTGTCCGGATGCCGTATGGTCAGGTCGGCCAGAAACGACGGCGTCCGCTCCAGCGTCGCCGCCTCAGCCAGCACCGACGAGATCGCCCCGTGCACGTCCGTCTCGCAGACCACCGGCAGCCCCTTGTCGCCCGCCAGGGCCCTCGCCAGCGAGTCGTAGGCGCCCAACTCATCCGGCAGCGATGTGAACGATTCGACGGCGATCGCCAGCAGGCCCTGTTCGTGGGCCCATTCCAGGTAGAAGTCGCGCAAGGCCAGCAGCCGCACCAGCGGTTCGTCGCTTTCAAAGCCCTCGAACGTGAAGGTCTGCTTCAGCTCCGCCAGTTCCTCGCGATAGCGGCCCTCCCGCTCGGCGGCGGTCTGTCGAACCCGCTGCACCACCTTCACCAGGTCGATCGGGACGATCTCCACGCCGAACCGTTCGAGCAGTTCGCTCTCGTTGATCTTGGTCGTCCAGAAAAAGTCGATCCGCCCGCCCACCAGGCCGATCCGCAGCCGTCGCGACGCCTTGACCACCGACGCCGTCCGCATGAAGTCCATCATGCCGTTCCGGAATGCCGGCTCATCGATCCGGCCGTTCTCGACGTAGGTAAACGGCACGCCGAGTTTGACCAGCACCTTGCTGGTGGCGAACAGCCCGCAGAGCGTATCGCGAAGCCGCGTGCCGTCCGCCAGCGGCGCCTCGTCGCGCGGGCCCCACAACAGGACCGGCAACCCGAGCTTCTTGGCGATCATCCCGGCGGCCCCTTCGGTGCCGAAGTTGCAGTGCGGCACAAACAGGGCGTCCACGCCCTCGCGGCGGAAAAAGTCCACCACCGGCCCCACGTGTCGCTGATCCCGCACCAGCCCGTCGTCGTCGGGCAGCACGTCGTCGAGATCGACGTACCAGATGTCCCAGGCGTCCAGGCAGGCTTTGATCCTCTGTTTATAGTCGATCGCGTCCTCATGCGAGAACACGAACTTGCCGATCGGGCAGAGCCCAAGTTTGACGTTCCGCCAGTTCATCCGGCACTCCTTCGTGTACGGGTCAGGACCTCAAGTCTACCCCGGACGCCAACGGCGTGACAGGAGATTCGCTAGCGATCCGCCAGCGGCTCATAGCGGGCGATGTCCCGGCCGGTGTAGATCTGGCGGGGCCGCGCAATCTTCATCTCCGGTTCCGCGTGCTGCTCGCGCCAATGGGCGATCCAGCCGGGAAGACGGCCGATGGCGAACATCACCGTGAACATGTTCGTCGGGATGCCCATCGCCCTCAGAATGATCCCGCTGTAGAAGTCCACGTTCGGGTACAGCTTGCGCTCGACAAAGTACGAATCGGCCAGGGCCAACTCCTCCAGCTTTCTGGCGATATCCAACAACGGATCGTCGATGCCCAGAAGCCCCAGCATCCGGTCCGCCGCCGCCTTCAGGATCTTCGCCCGCGGGTCGTAGTTGCGGTACACCCGGTGCCCGAAACCGGCCAGGCGGAACTGGCTCGTCTTATCTTTCGCCATGCGAATGCAGTCCTCCGGCGTCATGCCGCCACGGTGGATCTGTTCGAGCATCTCGATCACATCCACGTTCGCCCCGCCGTGCAGGCGGCCCCACAACGCGCACACCGCCGCCGCGCAGGACGCGAAGCAGTTCGCCCGACTCGAGCCCACCATCCGCACCGTCGACGTGCTGCAGTTCTGCTCGTGGTCCGCATGGAGAATCAGAACCAGGTTCAGCGCCTCCTCCACCTCCGGGCGCAGGACGTACTCCCGATGCGGAAGCGAGAACATCATGTGCAGCAGATTCGCGCAATACCGCAGGTTCGGGTCCGGGTAGATGAACGGCAGGCCCAGCGACCGACGATAGGAGAACGCCGCGATCGTCCGCACCTTACTGATCAGGCGGGCGCTCATCTCCTCGAACGCGTCATCGTCCTCGAGCTGGAAGAACTGCGGATGGAAACACGACAGGGCGTTGATCATCGCCGACAGCATCGCCATCGGCGGAGCGCTCACCGGAAAGCCCTCGAAGTGATGCTTCATCGACTCATGGAGCAGCTCGTTGTTCGTCAATCGGCGGCTGAACGCCGACAGCTCCTTCCGGTCGGGAAGCCGCCCGTAGATCAGCAGCCACGCCACCTCCACGAAATTCGTCGTCGCTCCGGTCAGTTCCTCGATCGGAATCCCCCGATACCGCAGAACCCCCTTCTCCCCGTCGATGTAGGTGATCGCGCTCTCGCACGAGGCGGTGTTCCCATAGCCCGGATCGTAGGTCACCAAGCCCGTCGTCGCCCGCAGCTTGCGGATGTCGATCCCCCGCTCCCCGTGAACCCCGGTCACCACCGGCAGTTCCACCTCCCGCCCGTCAACCGTCAGCTTCACCGTCTCACCCATCGGAAACCTCCCGTCAGAAGCGATCCGCCCAGCGGCCGACCGGTCCCCGACCGTACGTTCGGATCAGAGGCCGTCACCCACCGCATGGATCGCGGTTCCGATGGCGGCCCGACCATCGCATAACCCTGCAGCGGCCCGCGCCGCTGCACCCTTGTTCGCACCAGTATTATACGATGCCCTCCACATCCGGTTCAGAACCCGCCCTCAGCCTCCCCTCGCGAAGGTCCATCAGCGGATGCACGTCGGCTTCATTAGGGCCGACCGGCGCCGCCCCGCCAGATCTCACGCACGTGGTAGATCCGCTTGCCCGAGGCCTCGAAGTAAATCCGCGCCAGCACCTCGCCCAACAGCCCCATCGAGACGAAACTCACACTCACGATCACCAGCAGCACCGTAAGCAGCACGAGCGGCCCGTGGAAGGCCATGATATCCATCCCGCGCGCGAACTTGTCCCACAGGATGTACAGCCCGAGCACGAAACCCATCGCGAAACAGATCAGACCCAATAGCCCGAAGAACTGCAGCGGGCGGTGCAGGTAGCGCAGCAGGAACCGTACGGTCAGCAGGTCGAACAGCACGCGGACCGTCCGCCCGATGCCGTAGTTGCTCTTGCCGAACGGCCGGTTGACGTTCTGGATCGGAAGCTCGGTGATCTTGGCCCCCACCGAACTGGCCAGCGCCGGGATGAACCGGTGCAATTCGCCGTAGAGCCGAATCTCCTTGATCAGCTCCGACCGGTACGCCTTGAACGTCGTGCCGAAATCGTGAATCTCCACGCCGGAGAGCCACCGCATCAACCGGTTGGCCACCAGCGAGGGAATCCGACGCACCCAGAAATTGTCCACCCGCTTTTCACGCCAGCCGGAGACCAGGTCGTAGCCCTCGTCGATCTTGGCCACAAACCGCGGAATCTCCTCCGGGTGATGCTGAAGGTCGGCGTCCATGGCGATGATGGTCCGGCCGCGGGCCTCGTCGAACCCAGCCGCCAGGGCCGGGGTCTGGCCGAAGTTTCGCCGCAGCAGCACCAGCCGCACCCGCGGGTCGTCGCCCGCCTCACGCTTCAGGACGGCTACGCTGTTGTCCCGGCTGCCGTCGTCGACAAAGACGATCTCCCAGCTTCGGCCCAGATCCATCAGGACCTTGCGGGTCCGGCGGTACAGCTCGGCGATCGAGTCCGCCTCGTTGTAGACCGGGAAAACGATCGAAAGCTCGACGTCCATCACCGGCTCTCCCGGCCCTTCGACGGCCCGCTCGCCGGATGCGGCGGGCGATCCATGGACAACTCGCGATAGCTTATCAGCCTGATGTTGCGCAACCGACATCGCTCTATGACCTCTCGATCCGTAAGCAGTTCCAACTCCGTCTCCCGCGAACCGGTAAGCCGCGTCTCGTCGGAGGCCAGACCGCAGGCGTAGCCTGGATGAACCATCAGCTCCGTCGTGCCCGGCGATAATCGATCCAATATATCCAGAAGCCCCTGCTTTGTCCATGAACCGGTCCACGAGATGCCCACGAAACGATCCGCAGACGCCACTTGTGATGATTTAATATAATAATTACATATTAACGCCATCGGACTCAGCATCGCCAGCTTGACCCGCGTGGCCGGCTGGCCGCCGCCCGTCCACCATCGCTCGCGCAAGGCCCGCACGGCGGGGATCGAGAACTCCTCGGCGATCCGGCAGACCATACGTCCGATAACCGGGCAGAAGTGCAGATGCTTGTGGGTGTCCAGGTGCGTCGGCGTGGTACCGTGGTCCAGCAGCCACCGGACCTGGGAAGCGAAGTGCTGGTAGAGCTGATCGCGGGCGACGCGGCTGAGCCGCACCGCCAGCCAGAGCCGAATCACCCCAAACCGCGCCCGACCGTCGGTGTGGTAGATCGCCGAGAGGCGGCGGGGCTCCACCAGCGACCGGCCCAGACCGTAGGCCAGGTGCACGCCCACGCCCAACTCCGGATTCTCAGCGGCCAGACGCACCGCGTGCTCCGCCGCCGGGCCCGTCGCCGCCAGCGTCGCGCTGGTCACGATCCCGTTGCGGTGGGCCTCGACGATCCCTTCGTTGACCCCTTCCGACCAGCCGAAGTCATCCGCGTTGACGATCAGACGTCGTTCCAACATCCTTCCCTTCCGCCGTCGCGTGGCGATGGTTTTTGATGAGCGCCAAATTCCGGACATAAATGAATACGCCCAGCCCCTGTCCGAAAGTGAAGACGGGGTCGTTGATCCCGATCGCATAGATGGTCAAAATGATCCCGCCGAGCAGCGACAGATACCAGAACACGACCGGCACGTAGCTCTGCTTCCGCCGCTCCGAGGCGATCCACTGGACAATGAATCGTGAACCGAATACCGCTTGTCCGGCGAAACCCACCGCCGTCCACGCGCTGAAATCAAAGGGATTCGTCATCGGCGCATTCCTCAATATACTCCGGCTGGAATCTTGTCTGCCGAAAAGCTCAGTAGACTACAACGGCCTCGCCAACGCAAGCGAATCGCCCGCAGCGGCCGCCTTCTGTGCTGTTGAACCGGCCCGTTCCGCGGGTACAATGCGGGAGCATCACCAGTAACCCAAGAGGAGGCCGCCATGCCGACTTACGAATGTGACGTGGTTGTGACGGGGGCCGGACCGGCTGGGTTCGCCGCCGCGACATCCCCGCCGGCTTACGACATCGACGCCGCCGAGATCCGTTAACCGGATGAAACACTGAGCTTCCAGGAAACCACTGCCATGCAAGTCACGCTGAATGCCAACCACGGCTCCGACGTCGACGTCCTGGTCTGCGGTGGAGGGCCGGCGGGCGTAGCCGCCGCCGTCGCCGCCGGGCGACAGGGGGCTAGGACGCTGCTCGTCGAGCGGTTCGGCTGCCTCGGCGGGGTCGCCACCAACTCGCTGGTCGGCGTCTGGCTGGGCAGCTACTCCCGCGACGGCCGGTTTCCCGTCATCGCGGGCGTCTTTCAGAAGGTCGTCGATCGTCTGGTCGCCGAAGGGGCGGCCGTTTCACAAACCCAGGACGTGATCAGCGGCACCCGTCACGTCGGCTACGGCCCCAACCACGGCCGGACCGTGCCATTCGAATTCGAGCCCTGCAAACGCATCCTCGACCAATTCGTCGGCGAGGCCGGAGCGAGAGTCCTCTTTTTCACCACCGCCATCCATCCCATCGTCGAGAGCCGCCGCATCGCGCAAGTCCTTCTGCACGGCAAGTCCGGCCTGACCGCCGTGCGTCCCAAGACCGTGGTGGACGCCACCGGCGACGCCGATCTGGCCTTTCGGGCCGGATGCCCCACCGTCAAGGGCCGCGACGAGGACGCCCTGATGACCCCCGCGTCGGTCATCTTCGTGCTCGAGGACGTCGACTCAGCCGCGTTCGAAGCCTACTGCCGCGACACCGGCGACGTGCGTTTCCGCCGCATCATCAGCAACCTGCGAGAAACCGGCGAGTGGCCCTTTTCCACCGACATCATCGTCGGCTGCGAGATGCCCAGGCGAGGCACGTTCTTCATCAACGCCCTGTGCCACTGCGGCATCGACGGGACCGACGACGCGAGCCTCACCCGCGGCATGATCGAGGGCCGATCCGAAGCTCACAGCCTGTTTCAGATCATGCGGAAGCATATGCCCGGTTTTTCTCGCTGCCGGCTCACCCAGACCAGTCCCGCCATCGGCATTCGCGAGACCCGCCGCATCGTCGGACGCTACACCCTCACCGACGAGGACCTTTTGGCCGGGCAATCCTTCGACGACACCGTCGCCCTCACCGGCTATCAATGGGATATGACCGACCCGAAAAAGCCGTCGCATCAGCCGATGGATGGCAAACCCATCACTAAGCCTTACACCGAAATCCCCTACCGCTGCCTCGTCCCGCAGGCCATCGACAACCTGATCGTCGCCGGACGCAGCATCTCGGTCTCATGGAACGCCCTGGGACCGGTCCGCATCATGCCGTGCTGCTTCGCCACCGGCCAAGCCGCCGGCGCCGCAGCCGCCCTGGCCGCCGCGTCAGGCGCCGCCGTCGGCGAATGCGATCCGCACCAACTCCAGAACGTCCTGCGATCCGCGGGGGCGATCATCCAACCCGCGATCGGCTGATCGATCCTCAATCCGTCAGGCGATCGAGCACGATAAAGCCGATGACCTCTTCGTCGTTCGTCAGGCATCCGCTGTTGGGCGTCTGACGCAGGGCGCGGAACGCCACCGTGTTGCTCGAACACGACACGTCCGTCGCCATCAGCGTGCCGGTCTGGCTCTCGTTGAAGGGATCGTCGAACGTCTCGAAATCCCCGCCCGTGCTCATCTGCAGATGCTCGACCGCGGCGTCCACCGGGCCGATCCCCGCAATGAACCACCGCGACCCGTCCGGCGTGATGCACATCGTCCGGCCGTACCCGGCGATCCCGCCCGATACGCACGCCGACTGGCTGCCGAGGTTGTCAAGCTGTCCCGCCGTCGTCGAACCCGGCGCATCGGCCACTTCCCCGATCGCGCTGCGGAACAACTGCCCGTCGTCGGTCATGTCCGCCTCCTCGGCGAACATGAAATACCCGAAGCTGCCGCCCTTGATCGCCACCGGCAGGCTCGGGCTCGCCGGATTGTTCGTGAAGACCGTGATCGTCCCGTCCGTCACGTCCAGCAGGGCGCGATCGTCGGATGCCCCTTGCCCGTAGATGATGTAATCGCCGTCAATCGCCATCTGGACATTGTCCTGAAAACCGTCCTCGAACACGTCAATCGCCAGCGGAATCGCGTTCGGGTCGTCCACGTCGAACACGTAGATCATCTCGCCCGGACTCTCGCCATGCGCCGCCACCCGACCGGTCGTCGCGTCCACCGCCACCTGGTCGAAGGAGCCCTCAAACCCGTCGGGATTCGGGAAACTGATCACCTGCGGCGACGAACCGCTCACGTCGATCACCTTGATCACGTTGCCGTCTTCCACCTCGTCGGCGTCATTGATCGTCGCGATCAGCGACCCGTCCGCCGCCATGTGGCCCGGAGCCTGAACTTCAACGGGCATCACGAACGGGTCCAGCTCAATCTGGCTGCCCGGAACGTCCGTCAATATCCCCGTCTCGGTGTCGAAGATCGCCACCTGGTTCGAGCCCCGCACCAGGGCCACCTTCTTGCCCGCCACCCGGAAATTCCTGGTCCCGAACAGCGTGCCGCCGGTGATCTCCGTCGCCGTCGTCGCGTTCGGGTCCGTGGTCGAGGCCTTCAGCCAGTAAACCGTATCGTTATCCCCGAACACCACGATATCATCTCCCGCCTCGATCCGACCCGGATTCAACGAAAGGCTGATCAGCGTCTTGACCAGCGCCGGCAGCGCCTCGTTCGGATCGCTCGTATTCGGATCGGCGGTGTTGGGGTCCGTCACATTCGGATCGATCGTATTCGGATCGACCGTGTTGGGATCCGTGGTGTTTGGATCGGTCGTATTCGGATCGGTCGTCGGGCCGCCGCATCCCTCAATCCCAACCAGGGCCACCAACACAACCGCCACCCACACCGAAAACGCAAACCGTCTTCGCAACATCGCACTGCCTCCGAAAGATATATCCCATTACTCGCACCCTCTCAGCAGGATGAGAAACTCAGTTGCACCAGCGCAATCATCCTACCGCCACGATCAGGGCAAGGCAATCGGAATTTCAGTCTGACTAAGAAAAAAGGAGCCGCTACGCCGCCGGTATCTGGCCCACTCCGTCGATCACGTGCCGCGGCTGATACGGAAATCGCGGCAAGTCCTCCCGGCCGGTGATGCCCGAAAGCACCAACACCGTCTCAATCTCCGATTCGATTCCGGCCACGATGTCGGTGTCCATCCGGTCGCCCACGATCACCGTCTCCTCGCGCCGGCACCCGAGACGCTTGAGCGAATCCCGCATGATCAGCGGGTTCGGCTTGCCGATGAAGTATGCCTGCCGGCCGGTGGCCAGTTCGACCGGGGCGATCAGCGCCCGGCACGCCGGCAGGATGCCCCGCTCGCCCGGACCGGTAACGTCCGGGTTGGTCCCGATCAGCTTCGCCCCCGCCAGCACCAGGCGGATCGCGGTCTCGATCTGCTCATAGCTGTAGCCTCTCGTCTCGCCGACCACCACGTAGTCCGGCCGAACGTCGTCCATCGAAAACCCCACGTCGTAGAGCGCCTGAATCAGACCCGCCCCTCCGATCACGTAGGCCCGTCCGCCCGGACACTGCGAAGCCAGAAAGCTCGCCGTCGCCAGGGCGGAGGTCATGAAATGCTCCTCACCCACCTCGACCCCCATCCGCAGCAGCTTCTCCTCCAGCTCCCGCGGCGACCGCTCGGAACTGTTGGTCAGGAACAGGTACTGCTTGCCCGCGCGCTTCAGCCACTCCACGAACGCGCCGGCCCCCTCCAGCAGCCGCCCGCCGTGATAGATCACCCCGTCCATGTCGATGATAAAGCCCCTTTTCTGCCGAAGTACGTCCATCGCCGCTCATCCTTTACGCATCGCCGGTCGTTGCCAAAAGCTTGGATTATACCCGCCGGCCGGCCGTCGTCACAGCCCCCGCCGCGGGCAATTCGTCCAAAAAGCGATATTCCCGCCATCTGCCTGTAGCGGTATGGACGCGGCTCGGTATAATCGGGCGCGCCCGGTCGGCGACCGGAACGGTCAGACCGAGGGCTTGTGGAGTTCGAGCAAAGCCGACGACCCAGCGAGCAAGGCATCCTACCGTGAGTTCCGAACTGACCAACGTCGAACGCATGCGACGCCTGCCCTGGCTCTACGCCAGCACGCTCGCCAACACCGTCTTTTGCCTCCTGACCTTCTTCGGCTCGGTCTTCGTCATGTTCCTGGACGCCCTGAAACTCGATAAGGCGCAGATTGGATTCCTGCTCTCGCTGCTGCCCTTCGCCGGATTGATCGCCGTCCCCATCGCCCCCACCCTCTCGCGTTTCGGCTGCAAACGCATCTTCATTACGTTCTACGGCGCCCGCAAGGCCATCACCGCCCTGCTCCTGCTGACCCCGTGGGTCCTGGCCCGGTACGGCGAGGCCGCCGCGTTCTGGTTCGTGGCTGCGGTAGTGCTGGCCTTCGCGCTGGCCCGGGCGGTCGCGGAAACCGCCTGGACCAGCTGGTTCCAGGAAGTGATCCCCAACCACGTCCGCGGCAAGGTCGGCGCCGTCAACACCATCGGGGCGACCGTCGCCGGCATTGTCACGCTCAGCGTCGCCGGCTACGTGGTCGGCCGTTTCACCGACCTGGGCCTGAGCCGGTTCATCATCCTGATCGCCGTCGGCGTGGTCGCCGGCGGCGTCTCGATACTTTTCTACTCGGGTATCCCGGGCGGAGCCGCAAACCCTTCCCTTTCCACCGGGCGCACCGAGTTCGCGATGATGACCGACGCCCTGCGCGATGCGAACTTCCGGCTCTACCTGCTCGGCCTGGCCGCGGTGACCTTCGGCCTCGTGCCCCTGCTCTCGTTCGTGCCGCTCTACATGAAGGAACAGATCGGCCTGAATCCCGGCCGCGTGGTCTACCTCGACGTCGGTTACTACCTGGGCCTGCTGGCCTCCTGCTACCTGTGGGGCTGGGCCTCCGACCGCTACGGCAGCAAGCCGGTCATGCTCTCGGGGCTTTGCATGTTGCTGGCCCTGCCCGTCCTCTGGTTTCTCATGCCCGCCCACAGCGTCTGGAGCCTCGGGGTCGCAATGGCCATTGCCCTTCTGTTGGGCATGGCAAGCCAGGCCTGGGGCACCGGCTTTTCTCGCTACCTCTACGTGACCGCCGTCCCTCCCGAAAGCCGCACCGCCTACATGCCGATCTTCTACGCCTGGGCCGGACTGACCGCCGGACTCGCTCCGCTTCTGGCCGGGTGGTTCCTCGACCGCTGGGCCGATCTGAACTTCACCGTCGCGTTTCTGCGCGTCACTCCGTTCACGCCCCTGTTCGCCGTCTGCGTTGCACTGCTGGCGGCCGGCATCATGATCATGAGCCGCGTCCGCACCCACGGCGAGGTGTCAACCCCCAAATTCCTCGGCATGTTCTTCCAGGGCAACCCGCTGATGGCGATGGAGTCCCTGGTCCGCTACCGCTGGGCGGGCGATGAGCGCCAGCGGATCCACGTGACCCAGCGCCTCGGCCAGGCCCGCAATCCCCTCAGCGTCAATGAGCTGGTCGAGGCCCTGCACGATCCGAGTTTCAACGTCCGCTACGAAGCCATCACCGCGATCTCCAAGATGCCGCCCGAACCCGTCCTGGTCGACGAACTGCTCATGGTCCTCGGCGGCGACGAGCCCGACCTGGCCATCGCCGCCGCCTGGGCCCTCGGGCGCCTCGGCGACTCCAGCGCCGTCCTGCCGCTCCGCGAAACGCTCCTGTCCGACTATCCGCTGCTGCGAGCCCACAGTGCCCGCGCCCTAGCCGCCCTGAATGACCGATCGAGCATCCCGTTCCTGCTCGATCAATTCCGCGAGGAATGCAACGACGGGGTCTGCCTGGCCTACGCCTCCGCTCTGGGCGTCCTCCGCGCCGCTGAGGCCATCGACGATCTGCTGGCCGCCCTGGAACGCATGGGCCGAGAGGCCCCGCGCCAGGAACTGGCCCTGGCCCTGGCCCGAATTGCCGGGTCCGAGCGGAACTACATCGGCCTGTGGCGGGGCTTCCGCACGGACCCTGGCACCGCAGCCGCCCAGGCCCTCCTGAACCTCCGCAAGTCGCCCGCCGCCGACCCGGAGCTTCGCCGCCTCATGGAGCAGTGCGTCCACTGCTTCGCCCGCAACGATCTGGCCCTCGGCGCCCAAGGACTCTGCCAAATCCTGGACGGCGTCTGCCAGAAGGCCCGCCGCGAGAGCCTCCAAAAGATCCTTGGCCAGTGCGCCGCTTGTCTGCGCCGGTCGGACCAGGTCCGTCCGGAGTACCTCCAATTGGCCCTGCACGCGATCGCCCTCGGCCTCAACAGCCGCTGCTGATGAACCGATGCGGCACGCGACCCGCCTGCCGCGCGAATCCCGTTGCCAGGACAGGCTGCGATCGCTATGATGTCATTTGGGCCGCAAACGGCTCAGCCGCGAAGGTGTCGCTCGACGGCCGAAGGAATGGGGGGCGGTCGCGCCCACCGCGACCGGAGAATTCCCGTGTGTCCGCCTCAGCGGATCAGGGACCGAGACATGACCGACAACCGGAAATCGCTTTCGATACAACTTGTTCTGTTCTTCGGCGCCATCATCTGCATGTCCGCTGCGATGGGCGTCCACGAGTCCATCTTCAACAACTACCTCGCCGACACCTTCAACCTTTCCGCGCCCGCCCGCGGATGGCTCGAGATGCCGCGCGAACTGCCCGGGTTTCTCGTCGTGGTGATGGCTGGCGTCCTCTGGGCCCTGCCCGTCACCCGTTTGGGACTGGTCGGAGCCGCCATCTTTCTGGTCGGAACGGTCGGCTTGGCCGTTCTCGGCTCGTCCTACGGGGCCATGGTCGTCATGATGGTGCTGGCCAGCGCCGGGCAGCACCTGATCCACCCCGTCTCCGCCTCCATCGCCCTGGCCACCAGCGACGCGACCAACCGCGGATGGCGGATGGGCCAGATGCGGGCCACCGAGACGATCGGCCTGATCCTCGGCGCGGGAATCGTCTGGTTCCTCTTCGATAAGGTCCATCCGCAGTATCGTCTGGGATTCCTGATCGCCGGCGTGGTCGGTCTTCTGGCCGGTATCTTCTACGGCTTCATGCACATTCCCCAACTCCACAAACCACGCCCCAAGCTGGTGCTCCGAC
Source organism: Phycisphaerae bacterium (assembly GCA_012729815.1). Taxonomy (NCBI): domain Bacteria; kingdom Pseudomonadati; phylum Planctomycetota; class Phycisphaerae; species Phycisphaerae bacterium. The sequence goes on from JAAYCJ010000321.1 coordinate 12,423, forward strand.
GGAGGTTCACCCTCTACTATGTTCTGGAATTCGTTTTCGGGGCCCGCAAGCAGATATTCCTGACGTTCGGGCCTTGGGTGCTGATCCAGGTCTACGGCCTCTCCGCCTCGTCCATCGCCGGGCTGCTGATGACCGCGGCGATCATCGGCATCGTCTTCAAACCCCTTGCCGGGCTGGCCATCGACCGCCTCGGCGAACGGGCCGTCATGGTCGTCGACGGCCTCGCGCTCGCCGTCGTCTGTCTCGGCTACGGCTATGCCCTGCACCTGGTCCTCCTGACCCGATCCGTCGCTCCCGGCTACTTCCTCGCCGACGGACTCTTCTCGTCAGCCGCGTTCGGCTCCACCGTCGGCACGACGGCCCGCACCCTCGCCTGCGGATGCTTCATCGCCGATAACCTCCTCTTCGCCCTCGGCTCAGCCCGCGCCACCTACCTCTCGCGAATGAGCCACTGCCACCAGGAAATCTCCTCCACCCTGGCCATGGGAGTCTCGATCAACCACATCGCCTCGATGACCATTCCGGTCGTCGCCGGCGCCCTCTGGGCCGCCCTCGGATACGAACACCTCTTCGCCGCCGCCGCCGTTCTGGCCCTCTCCATCTCAGCCCTCTCCACCCTCGTCCCCGCCCGCGGAGTCCCGCTCATCGCCCACCAACCGCCCGCCCCCGAACCGCCTCTGGAACCCGAACTGCAACCGGTCGCCGCCGAATCCAGCTCTCTCGCCAAGTAACCGTTCGAATTCTTCTGCCGCCGAGAACGGCATTCTGGCTTCTGAATTCTCTCTTCTCAGTAATCCGGCTCCGCCGTCCGCAGCAGTTCCTTCCACCGCCCGATGTGCCCGTGCTCATCCGCCAGGTTCTTCTCGATCACCGCACGCGTCTCATCGTCCCACTCGACCGACTTGAGCAGTGCCCGGTAGTCCTCGATCGTCCCCTTCTCCACCCATATCCCCGCCCGCAGGCTCCGCGTCCGCCCCATCAGCCGCGAACCAAAGCCCACCATCGCCCCCGCCCAACCGTACAACCCGCGAATCCAACTCGGACGGCCGCTGTACTCGAACAACTTGACCATGTAATCCTGCAGGTGAGTCATCTCGTTGCACATCGCCGCGATCAGCTCCCGGTTGTGCTCGCACATCCGACGGTGAATCTGGTACCGATACACCCCCACCGCCAGCGTCTCAAGATTGCACAGCCGCCGAAGCCCTCGCCGGATCGCCCGCCGCTTCCGCCGCGACATCGCGTGCCCGCGAATCTTGAACTGCTCGATCCGCACCTCCGGCCGGATCACCGATACGTCATGCCCCCCTATCTCGCCTCCCGTCGCCTGCGATCCCACCGGCGCACCGCTCGTCTTCGACTCCACCATCACAAAACCCTCCCGAAATGATCCCCACGATGCCTCCTATTCTACCCGATACCAGGCATCGAAAGCAACCGGCCACCCGACGCGGCCCAAACGCAAACCCTGACGCGGCCGCTATCCGTCGATCTGCTTCTCAACGTACGCCAGCCATTCAACCGTCTCATCCCGCTCGTCCGTCATGCCGGTATCGAGGGCCTGCCGCAGGAACTCCCGCGCCTCGGTCCACCGACCCGACTGCATCGCCTCCTGGGCTTGGAACAGCAACGACAGCCCCTTCACGCGTACGGCGCAGTGCCTGACGTACTGCTTGAACTTGCGACACTCCGCCAGATCCGCATCGCGAAGCTCACCGGCGTCCCGATCGAGCTGATCCAACACGCCCACCGTCTTCGAAAAAACCTCCAGCCGGTCCTTGCCATGCCTTCCCAGGTCTGTGCTCAACTGCCAGCGATACTGCGGCATCTTGCGGTTCCATCCCAGACCCCACGCGTCCGTCGACCGATTCCACGGAAACCGATAGATCAAGGCCTGAAGGGAACTCAATGCCGCGTTCAGCCGGTCCCACAACGCTTCCCCCTCCAACGCCTGGGATTCCCCGAACGCCCATCGATAGTAGTCCCGACGGTAGGCGCCCGCGTCAAAACCCTTGTCCTCAGCCATGCGGGCCCACAACCCGCCGTTCTGATAGCCCACCCAGCTCATGCCCTGGTCGCTCTCCGTGTTCCAGGTGATCCACAGCAGGAACATCTGGTCGATGCCCATCCGCTTGAACTCCCGGAAATCCGCCGCCATCGAGGGCCCGAACACCGGACAGAGATTCGACAGCATGAAGGTGTCGGTGTGCATGGAAAAGACGTACGCCGCCTGCGAATTCCGACGGCAGTACTCCTGCAGGTATTCGTGAAACAGCCGATGCCCGGGCTCAGGGTTCTCCGCCAGGGGAATTGAAAGGTTCTGCCCCCAAAAGGCGAACAGCGTCGGGACGTCACGGCATTCGGGCGGCACCCGCAACGTCCGCGTCGTGCTCTCAACCGTCAGCGGCCGTTCGCGATTGTCGAAGTTGTACGCCTCCTGAAAGACCTCCACGTCGGGCAGTTCCTCCTGAACCCGCTGGCGTATGCGCTTCACCGCGTTCCCGTATAACTCCATGAACGGCTTGTCTCGGCACCGCTCGCACCGGCACACCGCCCCGCCGTCGCCCGGCCAGATGCTCAGCCGCTTCATTTGCGGTATCCGCCGAAGCGATGCGATCACGTTCCTGGCGCATTCCTCGACCGCCTCAGCCGCCGAGTAGCAGAAATTGTCGCCCGTGTACTTGCCGCGAACGCGCTGCCCGTCAACCTGCGGATACCAATCCGGATGCCGGTCGTAGTATGCATCCGACTTGAGGAAGTAACACATCGCATGCCCGCTGCCCTCGAGCATCAGGCCGCGAAGGTTGACCGCGTCGATGATGGCATTGGCGTCCACGTGGCTGGTGCTTCCGTCCCAGCGCCACATATCGAGGCCAAACGAGTTGAACCGGTTCTTGGCCGCCCAATCGACCAGTTCGACCGTCATGTCCAACTCCGCGCGAATCGTCCGGACGTCGAATTCAGCCGTCTGCGCCCTTCGCGCGTCGCGGGGAATCTCAAGGCGATCCCGCTGCGGAACGCACTCGAAATCCGGCGAGAAAAACCGCACGCCGCCGAATGTCTCCAGAAAGGCATAGACCCCGAACAGGACGCTGCGGGAATTGCTGCCGGCGATCACGAGGTTATCGCCCTGCGTCTCGATCGAATACCGGTCCCGATCCTCGTCGCCACCCATCTGCTTCAAGATGATCGCCGGCTCCCCGGCGGCAACACCGGCAAGCGGCAGCCAAACCCCTCCAATCCGCTCCAGGTACCGCCGCAACTCAGCCGCCGCGAAACGGATCGTCTCAGAGCCCTGGGCAAGAATACTGTACGCGGACCGACGGCATTCAAACAAGGTCAGGACGGACATCCGGGCCTCCCGCTTGAAGGGATCTACCGCCTTCGTTTCCTTCCATTCGAAGCTCAGCCGCCCTGCTTCGCCGCCACCTGCTGCTTCTTCAACTCGCCTGCCTCGTGGGCGCCCACGAGTTTGACGTTCGGCTTGACCATTTCGATCGGGTCCTCGTCGGTCGGCATGGGCGGATAGTCCGGGCGGCGCAGGCCAGGCACCAATTCGGCGATTCGGACCGCCTGTCCGCTCGCCATCGAGTGGTTCGCCGCCACGCCGGTCAGGATCGAATACGCTCCGCTTCGCTCGTCGGCGGCCCGGAGGTACTTGTCCTTCGGCGGATCGACGGCGAACAGATCGGCCAGCAGCGGGTCGTCGCCGCCGCCGTGGCCGCCCGTACCCGTCCACAAATCCACCGAGTACGACGTCTGGAAATGCGGGAAGACCCGTGTGTGCGTCCCCTCGTTGATCAGCTCGCCCGGCACCGTCCCGTCGCCGTTGATGTACACCGACTCCTGGCAGACGTGCTCCAGGCGGCCCTTCGAACCGTTGAACGCGATCATGTACCCTTCCCACGGCGTGAACGCGTTGAGCGAATACGACAGCTTCGCGCCCGTATCGTACTCCACCACCACGTTCATCGAATCCTCGATGTCGATCTGATCGCTGAACACGCACCGGTCGCGGATATACCCGTCGTGATGCTCGTTTTCCAGATACAGGTCCCGCAGGCTCTCGTTCGACCGCATGTCCACGTGGAACGAGCACTTGCCCGCCTCCGGACAGTCCAAACAACGCTCCGACCGCTTCGTCAGCCCCGCCCGCTCCGCCGTCGCCGGCGTGTAGAACTTGCGGTGCCCCATCGCGAACACCTTCGTCGGCACCGCCGACAGCCACCAGTTCACCAGGTCGAAGTGGTGCGTCGCCTTGTGCACCATCAAGCCGCCCGAATTCCGCTTGTTCCGGTGCCACCGCCGAAAGTAATCCGCCCCGTGATGCGTGTTGAGCAGCCAGTGAAAGTCCACCGACTGAACGTCCCCGATCACCCCGGACATCAGCATGTCCTTGATCTGCGTCCGCGGCGGCGAGTAGCGGTAGTTGAACGTCACCGTGCACTTGCGGCCCGTCGCCTTCTGCGTCTCGATGATCTTCCGGCAGCGGATTTCATCGGTCGTCATCGGCTTTTCCGTGATCACGTCGCAACCGAGTTCCATCGCACGGCGGATGTAGTCGCTGTGAGTCACGTCCGGACCGCTGGTCACGATCACGCAATCGGGCTTCTGCTCGGCCACCATCCGCTCAAAGTCTTTCGCCTCGTAGCCCGGAACCTCCCGCCCCGTGTCCGCCGCCCACGACACCCGCATCTTCAGCCGGCCCGGATTGATGTCGCAAAAACCCACCATCTCGCAGACGTCCGGGTAGCGATCCATCACCGCACTGGTGTACATCCACGACCGACCGCCCAGACCAACCTGCGCAAACCGCTTCTTCGCCATCATGACCCTCTCACTGTTCTCTGTCGCCTGTCACAAAAAGCACGTTTTTCGCCTGTGGCACGGCAAAATCTAGATTATCCCACGCCCAACCGACCATAACAAGGTTCTGCCGCGAAATTCCCGCCACGACCCCGCGATCACCGCGCCTGCCGGCCCCGCCGCCATTCGATCACCAGGATCACAAAAAATGCTTATATAGCCTTGTAATACGTATTACGGGTCATTATAGTATGGGCTAAGAGACTGGTATGCCTGCGAACATGTTGGAGATCGACTGATGAAGATGTCCTGGGTTCTTGTTCCGGCGATGGTCCTGATCTGTACGTTTTCGGCGATCGCCGACGAGGCGGCAAGCCGCCCCGCCGGCTCCCAGCTCCACTCGCAGGTCCGCGACCGGCTGGAGCCGGCCGATCGCCTGCTGGTCGCCTTTCAACAATCCGAGCGCGACCGATCGCCTGCGGTGGGCTTTCGGGCCAAGGACGACCCGGCCCTTGGGGCCGACGTGCGGGCATGGTGGGACGAGCGGGCGTTGACCCTGGAAGTGCGGGTCTTTGATCCGACCGACGGCCCGGGCGGGGTCGGCGCCGAGCTGTGGATCCATGACGGCATCCAGGTGGGCATCGAGACCAATCCCGAGAACGACATCCTCCTGCCGGGCTACACGCCCACGTCGTTCGAAATGGGGTTCTCGCCCCAGCCGGACGGCGGCGTGGCCATGTTCTGCTGGCAGCCCGGCGGTCTGGCCATGGACGACGTGCGGGCCGAGAGCGAGAAACTCGAAGCCGGATATCGCCTCACCGCTGCGATTCCATGGAAGATGCTCGGCGCCGCGGCGCCGTTGCGATGGCTGGGCCTCAACATCCTGGTCAACGACGGGTCCAACGGCCGACGGTTCACCGAGTGGACCAGGGGCATCGGCGACGGCAAGGATCCCAACGAATACGTCCGCGTCGCCCTCGTCGGCCGCGACGCGGGCCAATCCTCCGCCGGCCGCTTCGCCACCGATCAGATGGTCGGCAAGGCCTACGACGAGGACGAGACCTTCAGCGGACGGTTCGTCGAATATGCGCTCGCCGATCTGCCCGCCCAAGAGGTGACCCTCACCGCGACCCACGAAAACGGCCAGGCCATCGACCTTGGAACGGCCGATTTGCCTCCAGCCGCCGCGGGACAGGTGCGAGTGATCCAGTTCACCGCCGCAGCCTCGCGCCTGGCGGCTGAAGGACGCTACCGGCTCTCGGCCTCCGATCGTCCGGTGACGGCGGTCAAGCCGATCGTCCGGACCAACACCAAACGCCGCATCGAGGCCAAGATACAGGAGCTTTCAGATCGGACGGATGCTCTTGAAAAGCGTCTGGCCGAACGTCCCGAGCACGCCGCCGACGCTTACGTCGGCATGGGCGTGCCGACCGCAAGACGGTTTCTCGATCACGTCCGCGCCGGCGGCTGGGAAGGTAATCAATCCGACGACTGGGACGTGATGCAGCTCGAGGAGGTCGAGTGGATCCTCGATTGGACGGACGAACGTCTGGATCGCCTCTCGCGCGGCGAGGTCCAGGTCTACCAGCGGCCGGTCCTGCGGCCGGAAACGGTGACTGTCCGCGACGGTGCGTTCCACGGCAAGATCATCGGCGACGATCGTGAGCGCCCGCTCTACCTCGGCGGCTACGGGGCGTGGGACAAAGTCATTACCGATCTCCCGTTCCTCACCGCGGTCGCCACGAACCTCACCCAGCAGAGTGCCTGGTCGAAGATGATGCAAAAGGACGGCTCGATCGAGTTCCTCGGCATTCCCAGCGAAACCGGACCGAGCCGCCTGCTGAAAAACCTCGACACCTGCGCCGAGCGCGGCGTGATGGTCGATCCCATCATGACGCTTCACGTCCTGCCCGACTGGGTGGCCTACGAAGCCGACGACGTCTACGGCATCGAAGGGGGCGGCTTCATCCGCTACAAGATCGACCACCCGGTCATCCGCAGAGTCCTACGCATGTGGACCGAGGCCCTGGTCGCCCCCATCAAGGACAAGCCGGCCCTCCTGAGCGTCTGCACCACCAACGAACCCGCGTACGCCCAGAGCGGCCGCGACAAGTACAGCCGCCCAGCCTGGATCGCATATCTCAGAGAGCGACACGAGACCATCGAATCCCTCAACGCCCTCTATCAAACCGAATACGCGACGTTTGAAGATGTCCCCGTTCCGCCCCTGCTCAAGTCGATCAGCGAGTTGCCCAAGGAACTCACGGCGCTGCGGTGGTACTACGACTGGATGGCCTTCAACAACCGCCACCACGCCGCCTTTCACCGCTGGCTCCACGACGAGATCAAGGCGGTCGGACCGAACGTCCGGGCCCACACCAAGATCATGCCGCTGCTCTTCGACCGGGCGAACCTGTTTATGGGCATCGACCCGGAGCTGATGACCGAGCCGATGGACCTGGCCGGCTGCGACTCGTTCGGCAGATGGTCGTGGACTCCCGGCGGCGAGTATGCCTACGACTGGCAGGAAGAAGAGGCCTGGTATGAATTGCTCTTCTCGTTCGGCGGCAAGCCCGTCTACAACTCGGAGAACCACCTGCTCAACACCGATCTGCCCCCGATCCACATCCCGGTCGGCCACACCCGCTGCGAGGTCTGGCAGAACGCTCTGCACCACCTGACCGCCAGCGCCATCTGGGTCTGGGAGGTCTTCCCGCCGTACGAAGGGGCCACCATCTACCGCCGACCGGCCAACATTTACGCCGCGGGCAAGGCCGCTTTCGACGCCAACCGACTTGCCAATGAGGTCGCCGCGATCAACGCCGATCGCCCGGAGGCCGCCATCCTCTACTCGATGAACTCCATCTTCTGGCAGGATGACTGTCCCGCGTTGATGCCCAAGATATTCACCGCACTGATGTTCATGGGCAAGCCCGCCACGTTCATCAGCGAACGCCAACTGGCAGCCGGGGTGGTCCCGGCGAACCTTAAGTGGATCGTTCTACCCCACGCGACCCACCTGACCGATGAGGCCGTCGCGGGTCTGGCACGTTTCGTCGAATCCGGCGGCCGCGTCGTAAACGTCGGAAGCGAGTGCATGGCGTGGGACGCCTACCACCGCCCGCGCTCATTGCCACAAGTCCTGGCCCAGGCGCCGACGGTCGATCTGCCCGCAACCGAGAAGCAACTCCACGCCGCCCTTCGGGAGATCTTCAGCCGCGGGGGAATGGAATTCCTCGCATTGCTCGACGCCGAGACCGGCCAACCCGTCTGGGGTGTCGAATACCGCGCGGTCGCCTACCGCAACCGGCTCCTGGTGCCGATGGTCAACTTCCTGAACCGTCCCCAGCGGGTGCGTGTCCACTTCAAGGGCCAAGCCATGGACCTCCTGGCCGAGCGCTCGCTCGACCTGGATGCCGGCGAGGGCATTGCCCTCGAATCGCTGCAGCCGAGGGTGCTGTCCATCGGCGATTGACCCCAGAACGCTCAGAAAACGCCACAGCCCCCTCCCGGCCGGCTTCGGTGACGGTCACGGACGGTCGCGCCTGTCCCACGACCCCAAGCGGAAACGCCTGCCCTGCTGCCACGCGCGGATGACCATCATCGCCATGAGCCCCATCACCAGGATCAGCCCCAGCATGACCACCGTCTGCGGCCAACTCAGCGTCCCCAGCGCCTTGAGAATCAGAATCAGCGTGGCTGCAACATTCCCCAGCACCATAACCGCGTGTCGACCGGGCTCCACCTCAACCCGCATGACTGTTGCCCCTTCGAATATCGAAACAGCCATACACGGTAGCCTAAAACATCAGTCTAGCAGAATCCGATCAGCGACGCAAGATGAATCTGAAGCAAACCTATCTCAATGGCCACAAGCAACATAAGCATTAAGATGCTTAATAATAGCTAGTTATATCACTTTATCACCGCATATGCCGATTGTTAAGCGGACGATTAACTTAATTTGCTTGACTTGAGACCTTAACTTCGGTACTCTGGAGTTCAAACGAGAGGACGGTCAATGCCCACGATCAGACAAATCGCCGACGTGGCCGGGGTTTCGGTGGCAACCGTGTCGTACGTGTTGAACGACCGCCCCGACGTCTCCGATGAGACCCGCGAACGGGTGATGGCCATCGTTGAGAAACTCAACTACGTCCGGTCGCGCACCCGCAAGCGCAGCCGCGGTCGCAACGTTCCCGCCATTCGCAGCCTCGCCTTCGTAAGCTGCCTGCCGTTCGATCCGTGGACGGACCCCTATTTTGGCCAGTTCCTCAAGGGCTGCATCGAGGCAGCCCATCAGACCGAATCGGTGGTTCAGGTGACCCAGATTGACCCGGAGAAGCCCGGCCGCGACCGGATCCCCCTGGCCGTTCGCGAAAGGATCACCGACGGCCTGATCGTCACCGGATGGCCCAGCCGGCAGTTGATGGCCATGCTGTCAACCCAGAACATCCCCATGGTGCTGATCGATACGCGCGACGTGTACGAAGGCTACAGCCACATCCGCCCGGACCACGGCGGAGGAGCGGCCAAAGCCGTCCGGCACCTCCACCAACTCGGCCACCGCCGGATCGCCGTCATCACGGGCGACATGCAGTTTGAATGCGAAGCCGAACGTCTGGCCGCCTATCGGCAGACGATGCGGGAGCGTGGCTTGGAGGTCCACGACCGCTGGATCGTCAGGCAGCCGTTATTCTGCGAGCGCTGCGGCTATGATGCCATGCTCGCCATGATCGACCGCGGCCTCGACGTGACCGCCGCCATCTGCCACGGCGATCTGGTCGCCCGCGGCGCTCTGACCGCCGCCAGAGAACGCGGTGTGGTCGTTCCCAAGGATCTGAGCATCATCGGATGCGACAATCAGCCGTGGTCCGACCAGACCATTCCCGCCCTGACCACCATCGACGTCTTTCTCCAGGAACTCGGAGCCGTCGCGTTGCGTCATCTCCTTCAGCGGGTCAACCATCCGACGCTGCGGCCCCAGCGAATCGTGCTCGAATCGGAAGTCGTGGTCCGCAAGACCACCGCACCGCCGGGAGAACAGGCATGATCTCGGATTTCGAATTTCGAATTTCGGATTTGCGGAAGACCCGCCAACGTCGGCTGGTAATTCGACCGACTGAGACGCCCATTGATGCCATCCGTGGCCACTTTCCCTCACGGCGCTCATCCACCCGCGTTTCAAATCCGAAATCCTTCACCCTGATCGAACTCCTGGTGGTCGTCGCCATCATCGCCGTACTGGTGGCCATTCTGCTTCCGGCCCTGGCCCAGGCACGCGATGCGGCCAAGACCATCCAGTGCAAAAACAACCTGCGCCAGTTGGGGCTGGCGATGGTGGTGTACCAGCAGGATTTCAAGTACGTTCCGTACTTCTTCGGTTCGTTGACCGACCCGGACAAGTGGGCGGATCGCTACATTGCGGATCGGAAACTCGTGGTCTGCCCGGCCGACCCGTGGGGCGGATTCGAGCCCTACAACGGCGGCTCGTGGATCGATCCCAAGTACAACTACTTCGAACAGCGATGGAGTTGGGACGCTCCATGCTCATACTGGAACTTACTGAACCATCAGGCGAACTGGATGGGGAACTGGGGTGCGGCCTACGCCCTGATGATCGAATACAGCGGCAGCGCAAGCGGCGCCAACGGGCTGGATGTCGGCCAGGAGTGCACGTATATCCGCTGCATGAACTACGATACGATTCGCCACTCAAACCTCACATCGATCCACCTGGCCCCATCCGGCCGGGTTGCGGAATACCGCACATCCAACTCGGACCCCTACTGGCAGTGGGACTGGCCCGAGTGGTATCGCATGGACCTCTACTGACCAACACGTTCCTGGAGACAAAAAGTGCCTAACCACAGCCCCCGTCAAAGCCATGGTACGCGATCACCCATCCTGCTTCTGGCCTGCTTCGTCCTGAGCGCCGGCGCCGTCGGCCGCGCGGGTCCGCCAGCGCCGTGGGTCGAGGAGCGTTTCGACGACCTGGTCGTCGGCAACCTGCTCAACCAGAGCTCGCGTGCCAGCGAACTGCCCAACTGGGGACGGTGGGCTTGCGAGAGTTGGAATCCTCAGAGCCACCTGATCGTCGAAGGCGTCTCGGCTGGGTCCGACGGCAAGAGCGTCGAGGTCCGGACGGTCAACGGCTATCACAACCGCATCGCCCTCGAGACCCAGTTCGGCGGCGTGATCCGATGCCGGTTCGACTGGCAGCCGCGCCAGGGCCAGTGGACCTTCGCCGGATTCAAACGGCCCGACGCCGGCTGGGATGAATACCAGGCCGCGATCATGCTCCAGCCGCCCAAGGACGGCGGCCACGTCTTCACCTGGAAAGGCCGCGAACGCATCCAGATCGATACCGCACCCATGCAACCCGGCGACGGAACCAGCGCCGGACCGTGGTACGCCGTCGAAATGACCGTGCATCCGCGGGCGGTCGAGGGCCAACCGGGCACCTACTCCGTCAAGATCACCGGCCCTGACGGCACGATCGCCGAAGCCGGACCCCTCGAATTCTCCCACGCCGCCGACCAGGCGGTCGAAACGTTCGAAATCCGCAGCATCAAATGGTCCGAGCCCGAAGGCGAGGTCAACGGCTACTTCGACAACCTCGTGATCGAGCCCGAACCATCCGCGCCGCGGATCTCGATCGCCTGCGAGAAGTGGGGCCACGTCTACCACAAGGGCAAGCCCATCGCCCTTCAGCCGACGATCCTCGCCGGAACGCAAGCCGCCGCCGGACCCGCGGCGCTCACCGTCTTCGACCCTTACGACCAGGTCATCTTCGAACAGACCGAAACGCGAACGGTCGAAGCGAACGGCATCGACGCCACGCCGGTCACCATCCCGGCTGAGAAGCTCGAGCGGTACGGCCTGTATCGTGTCCGCCTGACCTTCGGCGAGGGCGACCAAGCCGTCTCGGCCAAGACCACGTTCCTGGTCGTCGAACCGCCCGATCCGAGCATTTCCAGTTTCGACTCGCCGTTTGGGGCGTTCCACTACCCTCAAGTCGGCGAGGATGGCAAGTGGGATCTCGTGGTCGATCAGATGTACGACATCGGCGTCCGCTGGCTGCGCCTCAATTTCCACTGGCACAGCGTCGAACCCGAAAAGGGCAAGCTCGACTGGGGCGTCATGGGCAAGTTCGCCGATTGCGCCCTGGCCCACGACATGCATGTGATGGCTGAGGTGGCGAACACGCCCAAATGGGCCAGCACCGCCGCCGACGACGAGCGGATCGGCGCCATCGACACCGGCGCCGGATGGATGTCCGTCGCGCCGCGCGATTTCGCCGACTGGGAGAACTTCTGCCGCAAGACCGCCGAGCGTTTCGGCGGCAAGGTCAAGTACTTCGAGGTCTGGAACGAGCCCGGCGCGCCGCTGGACTACAAGAACTTCAACGGCTTCTACCGCGACTCATCCGACAACTTCATCAAGCTGATCCAGACCGCCCGGCAGGCCGTCCGGTCCGTCGTGCCCGATGCCCAACTCGTCTCCAGCGGCTATCGCTGCGTCGACATCGGGCCGCACTTCGACCACTTCGTCGAGCGGGTGCTGGCCGGCGCCGCTGACGACATCGACGTGTTCGCCTTCCACGGCGGCGGCCACGGCGGCAACGCGACCAAGTACCACGACGTCCGCATCCTTCTCAAACAATACGGCCGCGACATCCCCATCTGGGACACCGAAGGCCCGGGCCTCTCTCGCGACACGTACAACACGGTCACCGGCTACATCGAGGAGTGGGCCAGAGGCGTCGAGAAGATGTTCGGCTTCATCTACGTGCTCCCTCGCTACGGCAGTTCGAATCTGGTCAATCCCGACTACACCCCGTCGATCGGCACCGCCGCCTTCGCCACGATGACCCGATTCCTGGCCGGGGCCGAGATGGAAGGCCCGCTGCGGCCCGGTCCCGCCGTTCGCGCCTATTCGCTGCGAAAGGGCGACACGCGGATCATCGCCGCCTGGTCCGAAGCGGGCGAGGAACGAGTCGGGCACTTCTACAACGCCAAAGAGACCTTCGACTGGCAAGGCAACCCCGGACCGCAGGTCGAACCCGGCGGCTACGCCGTCAACCAGGTCTCCGTTCCCGAAAGTCCGATCTACATCTTCTGTCCGCTCGACCTGGGCCTGCCCGAACCGAAGGAGCAGGAATAGCCGGTGACAGCGACACGCGGCGCATTGGCGATTGCGGCAATCGCGCTGGCGGCCTCGACCGCCGCAGCCGATCTGCGGGTCGCCGCCGTCTTCGACGACCACATGGTCCTCCAGCAGCAGATGCCCGTCCCCGTCTGGGGATGGGCCGACCCGGGCCAGAGCGTCACCGTCTCATTCGCCAGGTCTGAAGTCCAGGCCGTCGCCGACGAAGCCGGACGATGGCGGGTGAACCTCTCGGCGATGCCCGCCTCCGCCGAGCCGCAAGACCTCACCGTCGTCAGCGGCGGACGGAAGCTCGTTTGCCGCGACGTCCTGGTCGGCGAAGTCTGGCTGGCCGCCGGTCAGTCCAACATGGATTGGCCCGTCTCCGAGTGCCTCAACGCCGAAGCCGAGATCGCCTCCGCTGATCATCCGCGGATCCGCTACCTCAAGATTCCCCACCGCATCGCCGGAGTACCACTCGACGACCTCGACTTCTCATCCGCCTCGGCGGAGACGACCACCGCGCCCGCTGCGCCCAAATGGCGGGTCTGCTCGCCCGCGACCGTCGGCAGCTTCGACGGCGTCGGCTACTTCTTCGCTCGGTTTCTCCACCGCGAGCTGGATGTGCCCGTCGGCGTCATCAACGTCGCGTGGGGCGGCACGCACATCAACGGCTTTATCCCGCTGGCCGGCTACGAAGCCGAACCGGGTTTGTCCAACGAGTTGAACTGGTTCCGCGAAACCAAGGCCGAGTACCGTCAAGCCCGCGACCACTACGTCGCCGCGATGGACCGCTGGCTCACCGAAGCCAAGTCCAACCGCGCCGCCGGCCGGCCCGTGCCCGATCCGCTGCCACTCGCGTGGCCCGCCGATCCGATCGCCGCCAACCGCCACCTGCCCACCGCCCTCTGCAACGCGATGATCCACCCCCTCGTCCCAGCCGCGCGCCGCGGCGCGATCTGGTACCAGGGCGAGATGAACCTGATCGACGGCCTGTTCTACTTCGTCCGCATGAAGGGCCTGATCGCGGGCCTGCGAGCGGTCTGGAACCAGCCGGACATGCCGTTCTATTACGTCCAGATCGCACCCGGCGCCGACTCGATGCCCTGGCGGCTGCCGCTGCTGTGGGAGGCCCAAGCCAAGGTCATGACCGAAGTGCCACATACCGGCATGGCCGCCACGATGGACATCGGCGATCTCGACAGCGTCCATCCTCGTAACAAGCAGGACGTCGGCCGCCGGCTTGGCCTCTGGGCTCTGGCCCGAACCTACGGCCGCGAGAACCTCGTCTGCTGCGGCCCGATCTACGATTCGATGACCATCGAAGGCGATCGCATCCGCCTGCGATTCCGCCATACCGGCTCGGGCCTCGCCTCGCGCGACGGTCAGCCGCTCTCATGGTTCACCATCGCCGGCCCCGACAACAGCTTCGTCTCCGCCCAAGCCGAAATCGACGGCCACACCGTCATCGTCCGGCACAAGGACATCGCGAATCCCACCGCCGTCCGCTTCGCCTGGCACACCCAAGCCCAACCCAACCTCATCAATAAAGAAGGCCTTCCCGCGATCCCCTTCCGCACCGACTCGCCGCCGCTCGAGTCGTTCTATCACTGGCGCGGACCTGCCAGCCCCTGCACACCCGAAGACTAACCTCCCTCCGGTTCCGCTTGTTAGGGTCAGAAGCGCGGCTGCGTGGTTTGAGATGGTCGGAGACATCGTTCGGACCACGGGCGGCGGGCGGCCGGACAGTACGTCGCGCGGCGGCCCTCAGCCGCTCACCCGATCCGCCTGCCCTGGCGAAACGGCCTCCGTCAGAGGCCGGCTGCCGGACGCGTGCGCCACCGGTTCGCAGACCTTCTCCCCGCCCGGCCGCCGCAGCGAGCGATAGATCGCCAGAACCTGTGAGGCCACGTCGTCCCAGTTGTAGTGCCGGCGGATGCTCTCGATCTGGCGGGCCTGCAGATCGGCGGTCAGCGGGCCCAGGTCGAGCCAGTGGCGAAGCCGATGCTCCATCTCGTCCTCGTCGCCCGGCCGAAAGTACCGGTCGGGCGAAAGCCCGATCTCGCGGTGGCCGGGAATGTCGCTGACCACCGCCGACAGCCCCGCCCCAAGCGCCTCGAGCAACGCGATGGGCAGCCCCTCGTAGTAGCTCGGCAGCACGAAGAGACCCGCGTGCGAGTACAGCTCGCGCAGCGGCTGGCCCGTTACGTAGCCGGTCAGCACCACGTTTCGGCAGTTGGCGACCTCGGCCTTGAGGCCTCGGCTGTAGGCCGTCTCGTGATCGGCGTCGCCCGCAATAACCAGCTTCCAGTCGGTCTGCAGCCGCGAAAACGCCCGCACCAGATGATGCAGGCCCTTTTCGGGCACGAACCGCGCCACCGCCAGCACGTACCGTTCCGGCTGCACCCCGAACCGCTGAAGGTGAGCCCCTTCGCGGACGCGATCGAGAATCTGAACGCCGTTGCAGATCAGGTGCGCCTCGCGGGCGAAACGAGCGCGGATATGGTCGCGGATCGACGACGAAATCGCAATGATCTCATTGGCGTGCCGGCAACCGCACCGTTCGCCCAGCTTGAGCATCAGCTTGGCCATCGGGCCCCACTTGGCCCGCTGATAGTCCGGCCCGTGGTGTGTCATCACGACCCGAAGGCCCGTCGCCCTCGCCAGCGGCACCAGCATCGACGGCCCGATCGAATGGACGTGCAGGATGTCCGGCCGTCTGGTCCGGGCCAGAATCGTCGCCAGCGTCGAGTGGCAGATCGCCTCCAGGCTCTTGCTCGCCGGGCAAGACAGATTCACGAACCCCACCCCCTGCCACTCCCGGCGGTACGGGCGCGACAGGTACGGCTTGCGCGTGAACACGGTCACCTCGACGCCCATCCGCACGAGGCGCGGGTAGAGATGCTGACAGTGGCTCTCGACCCCGCCGGGCACGTCGGGAAAGCCTCTGGTACCGATCACTGCAATTTTCATCTCAATCCTTTGCCGCAAAGAGGGAGAACGATTTGACGCCCAGCTCGTCTTCCGGAAACGACCGGAACCGGGACGCCAGATGGGGGCGGGTGCGCCGCACGTAGTCGCCGTCCATAATCTGGGAAGGAACCGTTCGCACGTCCCGAAAATCCAACTCGTTCATGATGCGGGCATAGTCGCTCATCAGCAGGCGGTTCGGCGAGCCCGTGAACCGCAGCAGCTTCCAGACCGGCTCCGAATAACGCAGGTGGTTCAACGGGTCGGTCGTTCGGAGAAACGACGTGTGCGCGCCGGCGTCCACCTTGTGAAGCATCATGGCCCCGGCGGCCAGCTTGTCGCGGAACCGGGCGAACGACGCCCGTACGTCGTCAAAATGCTCCAAAACCGCTTGGCTGACAAACAGGTCGAAACCGCCGTCCGGCAGGCCGTTCAGACTGAACGCCGAATCGTGAACATAGGCGAACTCGTCCGAAAACCGCCTGTCGGCGAGGCGCTCGCCCACCCGTCGCGCCACCGCCGAACCCGGCAGGTCGTTCAGCCGGTCCAGCAGGGCCAGGTAAAACTCGCGCGGCGTTTTCGAGATCAACCGGTGCTTGTCCACCGCCGTGTAGCTCTTGGCGCCGTGGGCCAGGACGACCAGCCCCGTTCCCAGGTCGAACCCCGGTCCGACCTCCAGCACCCGCCGCCCCTCAAACGGCTCCGCGACGCCGGCAAACTTCACCAGCGCCTCACGCCAGCCCTTGACCACGCCCAACGTGTACTCCACGCTGCGCTCGATCTGCTGGCTGGTAAAGGGACGCGGCGACGTGTAGCCGATCAGACCGCGGCGAACCCGGTTGACCATGCACAGACCCAGGCCCGTGACGTGAAGCAAGTGCTGATTCAACTTCCGCGGCGTCAACGGTCGGCTCATCATCTGCCTTTCCCAGTTCGTTCGTAAATCTCGATCAACCGATGGTAGTGCCGATCCGGGCTGAGATCAACCTCAACCAGTCGCCTCGCCGTTTTGCCCATTCTAGCACACGCGCCCGGGTGGTCAAGCATAAACCGCATCCGGGCCTGGAGTTCCGCGACGTCGCCGGGCGCAAAAGTCAGCCCCGTTTCCCCGTCGCGAACCAGTTCCGGAATCCCGCCGATCGCCGCCGCCACCACCGGCTTGCCCATCGCGAACGACTCGACCACCGCCAGCGGGTTGTTCTCGTACCACTCCGAAGGCAGCACCGTAAACTGGGCCCGGGCCACCCGCTCCCGCAGCCCCACCCCGTTCATGTGCCCCCAGAACCGTATGTGGCCCAAAGAGTAACGGCGCACCCGAGCCTCCAGTTCCGCCCGTCCCGGACCGTCGCCCACCAGGTCCAACTCGACCGACATGTCCCGCACCGCCTCGATCAACGCACCCACACCCTTCTCCGGCGAAAGCCGCCCGAAATAGACGATCCGGCCCGATTCGCCCGCGCTCGGCTCGAACTCGCCCGCGTCGGTGAAATTCGGCAAATACTCAATCGGCCGATCGAACCCCATCTCCCGCAGCTTTTCGATCAAAAACCGGCTCGGCGAAATGAACCGATCCACCAGCCGGTAGACGCCCAACAGCCGGTGGTGCAGGTACATCTCCATCGTGCTCAACAGGCTCTTGACCCGCGAACCCTTGGTGCACCCGGTCAGCACGCACTGATAGTACCGCCCGCCGCGGCAGCGCTCGCACGGCCGCCCGTCGGCCAGCATCGCATAGGAGGCGCAGACAAGCTTGTAGTCGTGAAGCGTCATGACCGTCGGCACGCCCGCCGCCCGCGCCGCATGTATGATCGACGGCGAAAGCTGATGGGCGATATTGTGAAAGTGCACGACGTCCGGCCGGACCCGCTCCAGCATCGCCCGGAAACGCCTTTTGGCTTCGAACGAATAGAGGATGCCCGCCGCCGCCCGAAGCGACGCCATCGGCCCCAGCTTGGCGTGGTAGTCCACCGGCGGAGCGAACAGGTCCTCGTGCGGATACCGCGGATTCTCCGGGCAGTGCATGCCCCAGAAGTCCACCTCGTGCCCGCGCGAGGCCAGCAGACGGCCGGTCTCCAGAACGACCCGCTCCGCGCCGCCTTTCTGATACACGTATTTGTTGACCTGGAGTACCCGCATGGTCCGCTATGACCCTGAAATGGGAGCGACCCGCGTCCCGTGACGCCGCGCCGCTCCGGAAAGAACCAAATCCGTCACCACGATCGCCGAGCCCATCCCCAACACCAGCAGCACCTGCATCAGGAAATTCGCCGGGTTCACCACCGCCGCGAGCACCATCATGATGATGATGCTCGCGAACAGCCCACGCTCGCGAATGAACCGGACGAACAGGCCGTGGTAGAGCGCGCCCATCGCGATCATCCCCAGCACCACGCCCCAGTAGTGGAAATTCAGGTACAGGCTCCCCATCGGCGTGGCCGGCGCGCCGCCGCCGGTGAACGTGAGCCCCAACCGCTCCTTGAGCACATAATCGAAATGCAGCGGCTTGTCCGGGTACAACCCGCGGGGAATCACCACCATCGCGTTCTGAATGTACTCCCAGCCGTACTGGAGTTCGAACCGCCCCAGATCGATCAGACGCACCAACTGCGTGAAGTTCAGATCGTAGACCGCCTGGTAGCGCAGGCAACTGCGGTGCACCACGAAATCGACCACCGACATGTCGTCCAGGTCGAGCCCCTTGATCACGTCGGCCAGTCCGATCAGCCCGAACAGCCCCACCCCCGCCGCCAAAACCAGCATCGGCGAAATCCGCCGATACTTGTTGTAGATCGCGATCGAAAACAGCACGACGTAGAACGCGGTCGCCCGATGGCCCGTCGTCATGAAGATCAACCCGACCACCAACGCGATCAGCACCACGATCCGCAGCCGGCAACGGCCCGTCCGACGAAAATCGCGGGCCGCGAAAAACAACGTCCCCAGCACGGCGAAGAACTCGCCGGTGATCTTGAAAATGCCGCTGCCGATCTCAGCCGACCGGCGCAGCCCCTCGACGTTCGTCCCGGACAGCAATCCCGGCGTCACGCCCGACCACATGCCGTAGTACACCAGCAGCGCCGCACCCGCCGCCAGAAAACCCGCCATCACCGGCCAGTGCAGAATCGTCTGCGTCACCGGAGGCGCGACAACCCGCGGGCCGCCGCGACGGACGATGGCGTACAGCGAAACGCCCGCAAGAAAACTCAACAGACCCAAAACCTGCACGTACATCACGTTCGCGTAAAGCGTGCGGTCCGGCAGCTCCACCCGGATCAGGGCCAGCGACGGCAGGGCGTAATAAAGCGTGAAGAAAACGAACGGAAAAAAGAACGGCGAGAGGAAGTTGAAGTTCCGCCGAATCCACGAAACCGCCGTATACACCGAGAGAACGAGAAAGGGAACGACGAAACTGATCGCCTCCAGCAGCCACGTCAGGCCCTCGTCCTGCCGCATCTGCCCCACCAGCCCCATCACGCCCAGCAGCAGAAGCAGCCACAGCAACCCCAACAGCCAGCCGGAGGCGCGGCCCGTCGCGGCCGCGCCGGCAATCCTGGCGTCGATCGGCTGCATGCCCGGCGTCACACCGCTCATCCTGCTTCGTCTCCCGTTTCCTTCCCGCCAGCGCCGGACAGACTCCCGCTCTCGCCCTCCGCCGTCTCGCGCCGGTGCCTGCCCAATAACGCGCTGAACCGCTGGTCAATCTCGTCGTTCGCCCGGCGCACCGACGCCCGCACGCCAGCCGCCAGCGTCTCACGATCCGCCAACCCCGCTGAGATCACGTCCCAGAGTCTCTCCTCGGTCAGTTCCGCGATATCCAGAATGAACTCCCGCGGTTCGATCATGCTGATGATCCCGAACCCTTTGGGAATCTCGTAGGCGATCGCCACCACCGGCGTGCCCGCCGACAACGCGAAGATGTTGGAGTGGATGCGCGTGCCTACGAAAAGGTCCATCGCCCCATAGAGCCCGCGCAGTTCCACCGTCGTGTAGTCGCCAGACAGCACGACCGGCCGCCCTTGCCGCACACGGCGGGCGATCTCGCGACTCACCGGCAAATCCTCCGCCGCATGCGGCATCAGGAACACCTGCGCCCCGCGCTGGCCGGCCAGACGGTCAATCGTATTGGCCAGAATCGTCAGGTACGCATCGAACCGCCCAGCCCCGTCGCCCTGAAGCGGAAAGTGCCAATGCCTGGCCGTCAGGCCGATCCGAACCGCCGCCGCGCCATCCACTTCGACGCCTTCACGGTTCAATACATCATGCAGTATCCGGTCGTCATCCTGTCCCGTCGGCGACTCCGGCCGCCAGAACGCCAGGTCCGGCAACAACTCGATACGAGCCGGATCAATTCTCAGTTCATCGCGCACACAGCGACGCGAAATCTCCTCGCGCACGACCACCCGCTCAAACCGCCTCATGCACGCGCCCAAAAGCCATCGGGCCGGACGCCCCACCACCGGACCCACCGAGTGGCCCAGGGCGACGATCCGCTTGCCCAGACACAAAGCCAACAAGGACTGGTGCACCATCCGATAGACGAACAGCAACTGCGCCGTCCCGCCGTACGAGTACAGGTAGCTCCCGCCCTTGAGGATCGCCAGATCGGCCGAGCGCAGCGCCTCGAACGCGGGCCGATGACGGCGAGGGATCAGCCGGCCCGCCCGTCCGCCCAACGCCCGCACCGCCGCCAGCACCCACAGCGACACCGCCAGGTTCCACAGCGCCGAGGCCATCGCCGCCGGCCCGCGCCGACCGTCGAACACGCGAGGGAATATCGCCTGATGGTGCGCCACGCCCAACCCTCGGACGTGCTCGAACATCTTCGACGGCCCATCGCCGCCGCCCGCATAGTCCGCGTTCAGGACTTCGATCTCCGCACCCGGGCACGCGCGACGCAGCAGCAGAATCGTATTCTCCAGGATGGCAAGGTCGCCCTTGTTGCTGTCGTCGCTCATGTTCAGGATGGCAAACCGCAACCGTCTCGTTCCTTATCAACCCGTTCCGCCGACGATCCGCCCCTACCGCAACAGGGCCCGCGATCGGCGGCGAATGAACCGAACCAGGTCCCGAAATCCCTTGTGACGAAGCTTGTACGTCGCCCACGACCCCCACGACGCCAGCGGCGACTGACGATATCCCGACAGATCGGCCTCGCCAAGCCAGCGAAGCATCCGCTGCGAGCCCGCGTTCAAACCCTCCAACCGCTCCGGAATGTGGCGCTGAATGTCCTGCCACATGAAAATCTCATCCGTCCCCAGCCGCAACGCCCGTCTCGAGATGCGATCGACCACCACGTCGCCGATTCTTCCGTCGACGTCGAAGTTGCACTGCGCCGGGTCCATCCCTTCCAGCAGCAGACCCGTGATCGTCCGAAGGCATTTCTCGCACTGCCCGCAGTTCAGCGAGCCGTGCTGCGAATAGCAAATCCGCAGGTACTTGAGACACTCGGGGGCGTGGCGCACCAGATGGTGAATCTTGTCCTGCCGGCTTAGTTCGTACGCGTCATGCACCACCCGAACGTCCGCCCAGCCCATCCGCGAATCCACCGCCGGATGCGACCCCCACGGATGCCGGAAATCCGCGGTGTGAGTCGCCGATATGACCATCGTGCCCAGCCCGTGCCGCGTCAGCGGACTCGCCGCGCCCAGCAGCATCATCCCGTGCCCCACGCACCCCCACCACGTCTCCAGCCCGTGCAACCGCTCCAGCGGACGCTCGTTGACCAGCTCCCGCATGTTCGTCCGGACCGTCCGGACCTCCACCCCCTGCTTCTCCGCGAACCCCACAATCCACCGCCGCACCTTCTCCCAGAACACCGCATCCTCAAACGAAATGTCCGCGCCCCAGATCGGAATCAGCGTCGGCTTTCGATCCTGGTGCCGCGAGTAAGAAGCCAACGAATCGAGGCCCGAGCTGAACAACAGGCCCACACCCTCGTTCTCGAACCGGTTCGCCGTCACCCGCTCGGCGTCCAGTGACGCCTCGCCAGAGAACTTCGGAAACCAGCGGCGAAACTGGCCCGCCAACTCGCCCGCCGCCGCCAGAAACCGCTCGTCCACCTCGCCCACGCGAACCGTCGCGCCGGTCGCCCACGCGATCGGCATCACCGTCGAAAGCACGGGAACGTTGAGAATCGAACGCGGCACGTCCGAAATGTCGCACGAGTATTCCGCCACGAACCGCCCGCCCAGGAAGTACCTCCGCAACGGACCCGGCACGTGGATAACCGACTCGAGCCGGTTCCGGCTGACCTGAACGTCGCCGATACGGATATCGTTCTTGGCTATCATCTGAAACTCGGAGACCTCATGGTGATTTATCCACGACGGCTGGGCATGACGCCGGCTGCGGCGACGATACGCGATTATAGAAAACCGCCCGAAGATAGAAAAGCAGAAAAAGCGACGTCAAGCCGCCGGCCAACGCGATCCCGGCCACGCCCAACCGCCACATCAGCAGGTAGTTCATCGCCACCTTCAATACCGTGAACGCCGCCCCGTACGTCACGAACACCGCCGTGAAACGCAGCGACAGCAGCCCCCGCAGGTAAATCCGCCCGATCGTGTTCGGCAGCAGCCCCAGCATCAGGCACGCCATCACCCAGCCGACCAGGCCGAGGCTCTCGCCGTCCAGCGCGCCCCGCCCGTAGGCCAGACGCGCGATCGGCTGGTGCAGCAGCACGAAACCCACCGTCAGCAGCGCCACCATCGGCATCACCACCCGCACGCTCTTGCGCACGTCCTGCCGCAGCCGCTCCGGTCCGTGCTGGCAGTAGTTGATGCTGAAGTGCGACAGCATCGCCACCAGAATCCCGCCCGTCACGAACGTCACCGGAATCATGTACAGCGTGTCCGCGTAGTGAAGGATCGAAACCTGGCTCTCGCCCAGCCACGACGCCATCGCCTTGTCGATGATCGGCTGAAAACCCACCGCCACCATCCCCGTCATCTGCAGCGAACAGTCCTTCACGAAGGCCCCGAACCGCGGCGCGACCCTCAGCGACCATCCCAGCTTCATCAGCCGAAACGCCTTCAGCGCGACCAGCAGAATCAAAAAACGCGACAACTCGCCGATCACGTACCCCCAGACGATCGCGTGGACGCCGAATCGGTCCTTCATCGCGTAGATCACCGCCAGGTTGACCCCCGCCCGGAACATCGGCGAAAGGGCCGCCAGGGCAAAGTGACGGTACGCGTTCAGCACTCCCGCCGTCACGCTGGTCAATACGATCAGAATCACCAGCGGCGCCATCTCCAGCAGCAGGCGGTGGATCAACGCCAACGACGGCGCGTCAAAGTTGGCCACCACCACCAGCACCGGTTTGACCAACAGCAGGAACACCGCCGCCAGCACTGCCATCGCCCCCGCCCCATACACCATGATGTTGCCCACGAACGCGCCCACGTCCTGGCCCTCCTGCCGGGCCTGCACCACGTGAGGCACGATGATCGTCTCGATCACCGGGGCGAACAGCAGCGAGAGGAACAGCACCATCGAGTATGCGAAAAACAACGCGTCCGTCTCGGTCGTCGCCCCGAACCACGCCGCGATGAACAGCGGCACCAGGAACCCCGCCGCCTTCCCCACCGCCGACAGCACGGTCGTCGAAACCGCGTCACGAGCCAGCGGGCTGCCAAGTATTCGAGCCTTCCACGAGGCGAGCCAGGTCATCCGCGATTTCCAGTCCTATGCCTCATCCGATCAACAACCGATCCGCCGCGCCGACCGCCCAACCGCGATCACGCGCTCTTCCTCCTCGAACCGCGATCCTGCGGCGCCCAGGCCAGCACGAACGCCAGCAGCGCCGCGCCGATACCGCCCGCAAAACCGCTCGCCAGCACGTTCTTCTTCAGATTCGGCTTGACCGCACGCTTCAGGTACGCCGCCTCGGCCACCACCTCGATATCCTCGATCGCGTCCTTGTTGATCTCCAGCCGGGCGATCTGCCGCGACGTGTCCTGAATCTTCGCCGGAAGCTCCTTGTCCTTCTTCAGGGCCAGTTTCTCGATCTCCTGTTCGAGTTGCTCGACCGCCGACTCGTTCTCGATCTGGAGTTGCCGCGACTCCTCCGCGAACGTCGCCACCGACGTCCGAAGCCTCTCGATCTCGATCGTCGCGTCGCTGATCTGCAACTCGCACGTCTTGACCCGGTCATACGCGTCGTCCACCAGGTTGATGCCGTTCTGAATGTTGTTGGCCAGCAGAATGCCCGAAATCGCGTCCGATTCCTGCGTCGTCGGCAGCGCCTCGCGACTCCTCAGCAACTCCTGCGTGTTGTTCTCCAGCAGGCCCAGCATGCCCTCCAGCTTCCCCTTGACCGCCGCCAGATTCTCGACCCGTCGCTCCCGGTGGGCGATCTCCTCCTTGGCCCCGCGAATCTGCTCCGCCTTCTTGCGGACCGACACCTCCGTCACCTGGTTGGCCTCCGCGATCTGGCTCCGCAGTGCTTCGATCTCCGCCCCCGCCACCTCCCGCTCAACCTCCAGAATCTTGACCGCCTCGTGAAGCTGGTCGATCTCGGTGATCAGGATCGCCCGCTGCCGTTCGGCCCGCGGATTGAACGCGTCCTTGATGTGCTTGATCAGCGAGTTGGTCACCTTGATCCCGACCTCCGGCTCGGCCGTCAGGCAGTTCAGGTAGATGATCTCCCCGCCGCCCGCCGCGTGGGCGTTCAGGTCGCTCATCAGCATCGCGGCATACCGCGCCTCATCCAGCGACAGGCCCTCCAGAACCACCTTCGCGAAACTCCCCTTCTTGACCAGTTGCACCACGTCGTCCGCCCGGGCGATGTACTGCGACTGGTCCCCCGCCAGGCCCGCGCGCCCCAGCCGCAACGCCGCCGTCACCTCGTACTCCTTCGGCAGCATCATGCTGACCGCCCCCGCCGCCAATGCCACCAACACCGTCAGCACAATGATCATCCGCCGGCGATCCCACAGGATCAGCCCGTACCGCATCGGATCGATCCGCTCCTCCACGTAGGAAGGCGCATCCTGCCGGTCAACCATGGCGAGACTCCGTCAAAACGCGTTCGGGGTGCAACGTGAACAACCTCATTATCCTAATCCCGTCTCCCGCCCCTGTCAACCGTCCTTGCCTCCTTGCCAACCCGCCGGTACAATGCCGCAACAGATCGCCGTTGAACAGCGCCGGCGACGCCTGATCTCCTGAAACAACGGTCGCAGCCGATGGTATGACACGCACACAAGCGCAACTGACAGCGACGCCTCTACCGACCGCAGCCCAGGCCGCTGCGCCGCTGACACGTCAACCACCTCGATCGGCGTGGGCGGCCGTGGTCGTGCTCGCCGCGGGCGTACGGCTTGTCTACTGGCTCACCTCGCCCTCCGTCCTGCGGGACACCGTCGGCTTCATCGCGCGGGCCGCCGAGTTCACCGACCGGACCTTCC
Organism: Phycisphaerae bacterium; assembly: GCA_012729815.1. Lineage (NCBI taxonomy): Bacteria > Pseudomonadati > Planctomycetota > Phycisphaerae > Phycisphaerae bacterium. Next base: position 37,757 of record JAAYCJ010000321.1, read on the forward strand.
TGCAGCATCCCGTCCAGGAACCGCTTCATCCCGTCTTGATCCGCCTGGCTCACCGGCTGCTGTTTCCACGCGCCTTCGACCTCGGCCCCCCCGATCCCTTCGCTTGGGAACTGGCGGCCTTTACCGTCGGAATGGTCACCTCCCTGGCCTGCCTCGCCCTGCTCTACGGTCTCGGCCGCCGGCTCCATTCCCCCGCCGCGGGACTCTGGGCCGCCTTCTTCTTCGCCGTTCAGCCCTATGCCGTCATCTATTCGGTCAACGGGCTTTCCGAAACCACCTTTCTCGCCTTCGTTCTCCTGGCCGTCCTGCTGACCCTGGCGGCCGACGACAACCGGAACCGATGGCTCCTCGCCGCGGGCGCAGCCGCTATGCTCGCCCTCCTCGTCCGCAAGGAAGGCATCGTCCTGCTCGCCGCGATCGCGATCTACCTGCTTCTCGCCAAGCCAATCCGTCCACGCCGCCGACTGGGCCAAACCGCCGCCTTCCTCGCCGGCGCCGGAGCCCTCGCCGCACTCTACTGGCTCATCGGTGGACGGTTCCTCTGGTTCGGCGAATACCTCCAGTGCTTCGACTTCCGCTACACCATCGACAGATTCTTCGGTCCCGCCGAAGGCCAGCCGAACGCCCAGGCCAGCCTCTGGATTTCCTCCCGCTACCAGTTCTTCATACCACTGATCCTCGCCTGGTTCAAACAGAGCGGCTTCCTGCCCGTCGCCCTCTTCCTCGTCTTCGCCCTTCAGCGCCGCCGCTTCCCTCTGCGACCCGGGGCAATCCTCTTTGCGATCTTCATCGTCCTGCACCTGACCATGGTTATGGTCCAGATCTTCGGCACTCACCGCGTCGTCAGCCGCTACATGTTCCCGCCGGCCGTCATGACATTTCCCGTCGCGGGCGCCGTCCTGGCCTGCTGGCTCCAATCCCTCGCCGACCGCACCGGCCGGCCCGCCCGCCGATTCCACCTGTCGCTCGCCCTCATCCTGATCGCCCTGCTCGTGCCCGAGGCGCTGCAGCGGGGATTCTCCGGCCATCGCGACGAAATCCACCGGACCGGCCAGTGGCTCGCCCGCAACACCCGCGCCGACGACTACCTCTTCGTCGAGGACTGCCGGATCAACTTCTACGGCGGCCGATACGGCGCCACCACCAGCATCAAGGAAATGGGCGAGCACATCACCCACGCCCGGCACCGTGGTCTCGACCGCTGCCTCTTCGTCCTGCGAGACTCCGAGGGCAAAAACCACGTCCTGCGACACCTGCGATACCGCCTCGATCAGCGCGGCGACCTGGCCGCCGAAACGCTCGCCTCCTTCGACGGCCCTTCCGGCAAGCTCTCGGTCCTCCGCATCCGCCCGCGAACGCCACAAACGCCCTGATCCGGCCGCCTCACATGGCGAGGTTTTTCTTGTCACTCCGTCCGTCCGGCTGTAGGATGGTCCTTCCAAAATCGGCCCGGCACGTGGCCGGAGTTGGACTACGCCGTAACGTGCCTTTACAGGACTTTGACCTATGGCTAAACGCGTCTTCGCCGTCGCCGCCCACCCCGACGACATCGAGTTCATGATGGGCGGAACCTTCATCCTCCTCGGCCAGGCCGGCTACGAGCTGCACTACATGACCGTCGCCAACGGCTCATGCGGCACCGCCGTCCTCAGCCGCGACCAAATCGTCGCCACCCGCACCGAGGAATCCCGACAGGCCGCCAACTCCGTCGGCGCCCACTACCACCCGCCCCTCGTCGACGACCTGGACATCTACTACGACCGCGACCTGGTCTCCAAACTCTGCGCCATCGTCCGCAAAATCGACCCGCAGATCATCCTCCTCCAGTCGCCCCAGGACTACATGGAGGACCACATGAACTCCTCCCGCCTCATGGTCACCGCCGCCTTCTGCCGCAACATCAAGAACTTCCCCACCGACCCGCCGACCCCTCCCGTGACCGGCGAAGTCGCCCTCTACCACGCCCTCCCCTACGGCCTCTGCGATCAGCTCCGCAACCCCATCAAGGCCGAAATGTACGTCGACGTCCAGTCCGTCCTCGACAAAAAACGCGACATGCTCGCCTGCCACAGGTCGCAGAAGGAATGGCTCGACCACTCCCAGCGACTCGACTCCTACCTGACCACCATGACCGAAATGACCGCCCGCATGGGAGCCCAGTCCGGCCGATTCAAATACGCCGAAGGCTGGCGGCGGCACTCGCACCTCGGCTTCGCCGATGAAGACTTCGACCCGCTCCGCGAAACCCTCGCAGGAAAGGTCCTCTACACCACTTCCACTCGTTCCAAAGGAGGCAACTCATGGCAAGGCCAATAAGCAAACTCGCTCCCGACTGGTGGGACTATACCACGCTCGATCCCAAAATCCTCCACGACGCCGCCAGGCTCACCCCGCGCGACCTCCAGCAGCTCTCGCGCCCGGGCTTCAAGGTCGTCTTCTACGACACCCTCGAAGACTTCTACCTCGCCGAGGCCCTCGAATACATCGAAGCCTGGCGCCAGGCCTCAGCCGATCAGCCCGTCGGCGTCTGCGGACCCATCGGCCCCACCGAACAACTCCCGCTCGTCGCGCGACTCGTCAACGCCCTCGAACTCAACCTGCGCCACGCCCACTTCTGGGGCATGGACGAATGGGTCCTCGACGGCAAGGAAGTGCCCGAATCCCACCCCCTCTCCTTCGCCAAGACCGACCGCGAACTCTGCTTCAACCGCATCAATAAAAAACTCGCCATGCCCGAACCCAACCTCCACTTCCCCAAAGCCGACCCCAAACAGTACGTCGCCTCCTGGGAAAACGCCCGCTGCGCCGTCATGCAGGGCGGACAGGGCGACATCAAGCACTGGGCCTTCAACGACCCGCTCAAACGCAAAGGCAAGTACAAGGACAACCCGCCCACGCCCCAGGAATACCTCAAGCTCAGCACCCGCGTCGTCGATCTCCACCCGGTCACCATCATGCAGAACGCCCGCACCTCCGGCGGCGGACAGATGGACCTCGTCCCCTCCCAAGCCGTCACCGTCGGACCGCTGCAAACCTGGCAGGCCGAAAAAGTCTCCATCTGGCAGGCCGGCAGCCACGACAACCCCTTTGGCATGCGACTGACCACCCTCATGATCGGCAAAAAACTCCCCGACGCAGCCGTCCCCATGTCACTCCTGGCCCTCCATCCCAACGTCCAGTTCAACTTCTACCGAGGAGGAATCGGCACCGTCGCCGTCGAAATGCACTAACGGGCCGCCTCCTGAAAACCATCGCCGACCATAGCAACGCGTGTGGGTCCGCCGCCCCGGCGGACTCCGCGCCTCATTCCTCCCGCCCCGCCGCGAACCCGCGAAACCCAACAATCTCAAAAACCAACATCCCCAACGACCCACCGAGACACATCCCAAACACGATCAGCATCGCCCCAAACGGAAAAACCACCGCCGCCCCCACAGAACATCCCACCAACGGATAAAGATAAACCCGCCTAACCCGCAGCCGCCCACTCCCGCCCAACCGCGCAAACAACACCGCGCCCACATAAAACCCAAACGCCGTCACCACCGGCGCGATAATCCACAGCAACCCGCGCAACAGCGGAGTGTGAAACGACCTCGAAACCAGAAACAAACCCATCCACCCCAAATAAAACCCAGCCCCCAACAAAATCGAAACCACGAACCTCGGACCGGCAACCCCAAAAATGTACCTGCCTCTGCTCGTCACGAGCTGCTCCACCGAATACCACACAATCCACGAGAAACCGGCCCCCTCCCCTGATCCACCTGATTCGCCTACCCCCTGGCTACCCGACCCCCTACCGGGCCAACTCCCCATAATGCTCCGACGCCTCCAGAATGCCGCCCGACCGGGCATAGAAATCCCCATCCAGATGAAATACCCCACGCTGCGGCCGCGTCCACTGAGCAGCCGCGCACGGATGAAAGCTCATCAGCTCATCCCAGCGCCGGTAGTTCTGATCGCCGTTCGTCTCGAACGCCCCGATCTTCAGCCCCGGCAGCGCCGGCAGCCGCGACGCCACATTCTTGTTCCAGTCCACCAATATCGGCGAGACGGTCAGATCGGCACAAAAACACGGCACCCCAGCCGACCGCGCCGCCTTCGCCGTCTTCAGACTCATACTCATCGTCTTGGCGGTCGGCTTGAGCGCGATCGCCCCATACCCCAACGCGATCCGCTCCCGCGCATGCTCGTCGCTGTGCGCGCTCTCATCCGCCGCCACCATCACCCCCAGATCCGACACATCGACCTTGTACTCCTCCGCGAACGGCTCCTCCACCAGCACCACCCGCTCGAACGCCCCGATCCTCTTCGCGTGGTCCAACAGCCGCCGCAATCGATCCTTGCTGTCGTACCGCCCGTTCGCGTCCAGGTAATACGCAATCCGCCCGCTGTCGGTGTACGCCGTCTCGATCCCCCCTACCGCCTCGTGGATCGCCGA